>JAYWDM010000378.1:0-28925 GCA_043779885.1 Betaproteobacteria bacterium
CGCACCGCCGGCAGCGAACTGCCGCCGACCGTGACCTGGCCGATACCGGACACCTGCGAGAGCTTTTGCGCGATGATGGTCGAAGCCGCGTCATACATCTGCCCGCGGTCGAGTTTGTCGGACGTCAGCGACAATATCATCACCGGCGCATCGGCCGGATTGACTTTGCGATAGGTCGGATTGCTGGGCAGCAGCGGCAACTGGCTGCGCGCGGCGTTGATCGCGGCCTGCACGTCGCGCGCGGCGCCGTCGATATCGCGATTGAGTTCGAACTGCAGCACCACCCGCGTGTTGCCAAGCGTCGAGCCTGAAGTGATTTCGGTGATGCCGGCGATGCGCCCGAGTGCCCGTTCAAGCGGCGTGGCGACCGTCGCCGCCATCGTTTCAGGGCTGGCGCCGGGCAGCGACACCGATACCTGCAAAGTCGGGAAATCGACCTGCGGCAGCGGCGCCACCGGCAGGAGATTGAACGCGAGCGCGCCGCCGAGCGCAATCCCGATGGTCAGCAAAGTCGTGGCGACCGGGCGCCGGATGAATGCCTCGGACAGGTTCACGTGCCCTCCTGTTTCGCGGCTGCGTCCTGCGCATCGCCGTCGCCGCGATTTTCGACGCGCCGCGCGAGCCGGTCGAACGCCAGATAGATCACCGGTGTGGTGAACAGCGTGAGCAGCTGGCTCACGATGAGTCCGCCGAACATCGTCAGCCCGAGCGGAAAGCGCAATTCGGTGCCCACACCGCCGCCCAGCATCAGCGGCAACGCCGCCAGCAGCGCCGACATCGTCGTCATCAGGATCGGCCGGAACCGCAGGAGGCACGCCTGGTAGATCGCCTCGCGCGGGGTCTTGCCCTCCTCGCGCTCGGCGTCGAGCGCGAAGTCGATCATCATGATCGCGTTTTTCTTGACGATGCCGATCAGCAGAATGATGCCGATGATGCCGATGATGCCCAGATCGGCGCGCGCGACGATAAGTGCGAGCAGCGCGCCGACGCCGGCCGACGGCAGCGTGGACAATATCGTGACCGGGTGTATGTAGCTCTCGTAGAGCACGCCCAGCACGATATACATCGTGATGATGGCCGCGAGTATCAGGAACAGCGTATTCGTGAGCGACGCGCGGAACGCCTGCGCCGCGCCCTGAAAGCGCGTGCGCACGCTGACCGGCACGCCGAGGTCGCGCTGCATTGCCTCGACGGCGATGACGGCGTCGCCGAGCGAATGGCCGGGCGCCAGATTGAATGAAATCGTCGCCGCGGGAAACTGCCCGAGGTGACTGATCGCGAGCACGCCGGGTTTCTCGATCAATTGGGTCACCGCCGAGAGCGGCACCTGCGTGCCGCCCGTGCCTGGCACGTAGAGTTCGCGCAACGCCTGCGGACCGGTGCGGAACTCGGGCTTCACTTCGAGCACGACGCGGTACTGATTGGACTGCGTGAATATGGTCGACACCAGCCGCTGGCCGAACGCGTTATACAGCACGTTGTCGATGCCGGCGGGCGTAACACCCAGGCGGCCCGCGGTGTCGCGATCGATGACCAGGAACGCCTGCAGGCCCTGGTCCTGCAGGTCGGAGGCGACGTCCGCGAACTGCGGCAGTTTCTGCAGGCCGTCCACGTGCCGGTGCACCCACGTGGCAAGCTCGTCGGGGTTCGCCGTATCGAGCGTGAACTGGTATTGCGTGCGGCTCACGCGGTCTTCAATGGTGAGATCCTGCACCGGCTGCATGTAGAGCGCGATGCCTTCGCGCTCGGCGAGTTTCTCCTTGAGCCGCCGGATGACAGCGGGGGCGCTTTCGCGCTGCGAGTGCGGCTTCAGATTGATCAGCACGCGGCCGCTGTTCAGCGTCGTGTTGGTGCCATCTACGCCGATGAACGACGACAGGCTCTCGACCGCCGGATCTTCGAGCACCACCTTGGCGAGCGCCTGCTGGCGCTCCGCCATCGCGGCGAACGATATCGATTGCGGCGCTTCGGTGATGCCCTGGATCACGCCGGTGTCCTGCACCGGGAAAAATCCCTTGGGTACGAACACATACAGCAGCACCGCCAGTGCGAGCGTGCCGATCGCGACCCACAGCGTGGCCGCCTGGCGGTCGAGCACCCAGGTGAGCATCGCGCCGTAGCGCGCGATAATTGCATCGAACCAGCGTCCCGTGCGGCGATAGAACGCGCTTTGCTCGGACTCCGGCGTATGGTGCAGCAGCCGCGCGCACATCATCGGCGTCAGCGTCAGCGACACCACCGCCGAGATCAGGATGGCCACCGCGAGAGTGATCGCGAATTCGCGAAAGAGGCGCCCCACCACGTCGCCCATAAAGAGCAGCGGGATCAACACCGCGATCAGCGATATCGTCAGCGAGATGATCGTAAAGCCGATCTGTTCGGCGCCTTTCAGGGCCGCCGCCAGCGGCTCTTCGCCTTTTTCAATGTAGCGCGAAATGTTTTCGATCATGACGATGGCGTCGTCGACCACGAAACCGGTGGCGATCGTCAGCGCCATCAGCGTGAGGTTGTTGATGCTGAACCCCGCCAGATACATGACGCTGAACGTGCCGACCAGCGACAGCGGCACCGCGATGCTCGGGATGATGGTCGCCGCGAAATTGCGCAGGAACAGAAAAATCACCATCACCACGAGGGCGACGGCCAGCAGAAGCTCGATCTGCACGTCCCTGACCGACGCGCGTATGGTGACGGTGCGGTCGGTGAGCACCGCGATGTCGATCGACGCCGGCAGCGCGCCCTGCAACTGCGGCAGCAGTTTTTTGATGCGGTCGACCACCTCGATGACGTTGGCGCCCGGCTGGCGCTGGATGTTGACGATTACCGCGGGCACGTCGTTCATCCACGCGGCGAGCCGCACGTTCTCGGCGTCTTCGATCACGTCGGCGACGTCGGCGAGGAAAAGCGGCGCGCCGTTCCTGAAGGCGACGACGATGCGGCTGTATTCCGCCGCCGAGCGCAGTTGATCGTTGGCGTCTATGGTGTACGCGCGCTGCGGACCGTCGAAGCTGCCCTTGGCCTGGTTTACGTTCGACGCGCCGATGGCGACGCGCACGTCCTCCAGGTTAAGGCCGTTGGCGGCGAGCGCTTTCGGGTTGACCTGCACGCGCACCGCGGGGCGCTGTCCGCCGCTCAGCGTAACGAGGCCGACGCCGGAGACCTGTGAAATTTTCTGGGCAAGCCGGGTGTCGACGAGATTCTGCACTTCCGGCAGGCGCAGCGTCTTCGAGGTGATGCCGAGCGTCAGGATCGGCGTATCGGCCGGATTGACCTTGCTGTAGACGGGCGGCGCCGGCAGGTCGTTCGGCAGCAGGTTGGAGCCGGCATTGATCGCGGCCTGCACCTCCTGCTCGGCGATGTCGAGGGAGAGTTCGAGATTGAACTGGAGAGTGATTACCGACGCGCCGCCGGAGCTCGTCGACGACATCTGCTTGAGTCCCGGCATCTGCCCGAACTGGCGTTCGAGCGGTGCTGTCACCGATGAGGTCATCACGTCGGGACTTGCGCCCGGATAAAACGTCATGACCTGGATGGTCGGATAATCAACCTCGGGCAGCGCGGACAACGCCAGCTGGCGGTAGGCGAACATCCCCGTCAGCAGAATGGCGACCATCAGCAATGACGTCGCCACCGGCCGCATTATGAACAGCCGCGACGGATTCATGCGTCAGACTCCATCGGCGCGATTGCCGTCACTCGGCCGCTCTCTTCCGGCCGCAACACGGATTGACGCGGAGCGTGTCGGCGGCGGGCCGAGTTCGCCTTGCTCGCATCCCCGCAAGCGGGGCCCCTGCTCCGCGCTTCGCCGATGCCTGCTCGGTGGCTCACTCGGCTGCCTTCTCGCCGCCCTTCTTGCGATTGCCGCCGCCTTTCTTGCGCGGCCCGTCACCGCCCTTGCCGGGTGCGGCCGCGTCATTCGAAGGCAGTTCGACCTTCGCGCCTTCGCGCAGGCGGTCCATGCCGTCGACGACGATCAGTTCGCCGGGCTCGACGCCCGACTCGATGACGGTGGCGTCATTTTCGGCCGGGCCGGTTTTCACGTCGCGCAGCGTGACCGTGCGGTCGTCCTTGACGATGTAGACGAAAAGCCCGCGCGCGCCGCGCTGCAGCGCCGCGCTCGGCACGGTCGTCGCGTCGCGCCGGGTGTCGATCAGCATGCGCACGTTGACGAACTGGTTCGGGAAAAGCTTCGCGTCGTCATTGGGAAACTGCGCCTTGAGCTTGACGGTGCCGGTGGCGGTATCGATCTGGTTGTCGACGGTCAGCAGTACGCCGCTGGCGAGCTTGACCTTCTGGTCCCGATCATAGGCGTCGACCGGCAGGCGCTCCGACTGCATGCGCTTCATAACGACCTGCAGGTTGTCCTGCGCGATGGTGTAGATGACCGTAATCGGCTGCAACTGCGTGATGACGACGAGCCCGTTCGCGTCGCTCGCGCGGACTATATTGCCGGCATCCATCTGGCGCAGGCCCAGGCGTCCCGCGATCGGCGCGGTCACGCGCGAATACGTCAACTGCAGGCGCACGTTGTCGATCACGCCCTGGTCGATTTTCACCGCGGCTTCGTACTGGCGCACCAGCGCTTCCTGCGTATCGACCAGTTGCTTGGCGATCGAATCCTGCGCGAGCAGCGTGCGGTAGCGCTCGACGTCGATGCGCGCATTGGTGAGCAGCGCCTGGTCGCGCGCCATCTGGCCTTCGGCCTGCGTCAACTGCACCTGGAACGGGCGCGGGTCGATTTCCGCGAGCAACTCGCCCTCGCGTACCTGTTGGCCTTCACGGAACAGCACGCGCATCAGTTGACCGTCGACGCGGCTCCTGACCGTCACGGTTTTCAGGGGGATGACCGTACCGAGCCCGGACAGGTAAACATTGATGTCGCTCTTCTTCGCGGGCTGCGCGACCACCGGCGTGACCCGGCTCGCCGCATCGCGGCCTTTTTTCCCCGCGGGCTTCGCTTCGTCAGGCTGCCGCGTGATAACGACGTACGTGGCTGCCGCAATCACGACCACCATCAGCAACAGCAGTTTCCAGTGTGCCGCCAACCATCTAAAAAAAGCCATGCGCACGCGTCTCTTCGTTCATTGCGGGACCCGGCAAGCGGGAATCAGCCGGCTATGATAGTGGAAATGGGGCCGACACGGGAGTTTGCCGTGCGCCTCATCCGTCATGCTGCCGTATCGTCAGCGCGGTTTAGCGGGCGGCAATTTAACGCTCTGTTAGCGTCCGTAGCGGGCCGGGCGGCGTCATTCGCCATGCTACGATACGTCCCGGATTGCACACGGGGACACGCATGAATCACAGGCCGACAGGTTACACTGCATGGATTGCGCTGCTCGCATTGGCGGCGGCGGCCGGCGCGTTCGCACAGTCTTATCCTGCCCGGCCCATCCGCATGATCGTGCCGTTTCCGCCGGGCGGCGCCACCGATCTGCTGGCCCGCGTGGTGGCGCAAAAGCTCACCGAGAGTCTCGGTCATCAGGTCGTCGTCGATAACCGCCCGGGCGCCGGTGGCACGATCGGTTCACGTTTGATGCTCGACGCACAACCGGACGGTTATACGATCCTCACCTCCAGCGTGAGCACGCACGCGATCGGACCGCATCTCTACGCCAAGCCGCCGTACAATCCGCAGACGGATTTCACGGCGATTACCCAGCTCTCCTCAACACCGACGGTGCTCATGGCATCGGCCACGCTGCCGGTCAGTTCGCTCAAGGAACTCATCGCGCTGGCGAAAGCCAGGCCCGGTCAGCTCAACTTCGGCACGTCCGGCGTGGGCACGCAGTTCCACCTCTCCGGCGAATTGCTCAAGCTGCTGGCAGGCATCGACATGGTGCACATTCCGTACAAGGGCACGGCGCTCGTGTATCCCGATGTGTTTTCGGGGCAGGTGTCGATGCTGTTCGACACGCTCTCGGTCTCGATACCGTTCATCAAGGCGCGCCGCGTCAAGGCGCTCGCGGTGACGGGAAGCCAGCGCGCACCGGCGCTGCCGGACGTGCCGACCTTCACCGAAGCCGGCGTGCGCGGCTTCAATGCCGACCTGTGGCTGGGCATGTGGGGACCGGCGCGGCTGCCGCGCGACATTACCGAACGCCTCGCGGCCGAAGTCGCCAAACTACTGAAGCTCCCCGACGTGAAAGAACGCCTGACCGCGCAGGGCATGGATGCCATCAGCAGCACGCCCGCGCAATTCGCGGACTTCGTGCGCAGGGAAAACGAGCAGTGGTCGAAAGTGGTGAAGTCGGCCGGCGTGAAAGCGGAATAAGCGCATTCACGCAGGGTGCGCACCGCGCACGCGGCTTGAAGCACGAATCACCTCGCCACCATGATGCCGAAATGTCGCGATATCGCCGATCGCTCGCCAAGAGCGCATCATTCTTTTTCACGGTCAATGCCTACCGGCGCCGGCCCGTGCTGACGCACCCCGACGTACGTGCCGCGTTGCGGGCGGCCATTGCGAATGTCCGCAATGCATTGCCATTTCGCATCGACGCATGGGTGTTGCTGCCGGACCATTTGCATGCAATCTGGTCGCTGTCGGATAACGATGCCCTCTACGGCAAGCGCTGGGGCCTGATAATGGCGCAGGTGAGCCGCGTGTGTGCGCATCTCGTCATTGGCGACGTTGACCGCAGTGCATCACGCGTCCGGCGGCGTGAAGCCGACCTGTGGCAACGACGTTTCTGGGAACATCAGTTGCGGGATGACGTCGATTTTGAACGTCACGTGAATTACATCCATTACAACCCGGTCAGGCACGGGCTGGTGACGCGCGCTGTCGATTGGCCCTATTCGACGTTCCACCGGTTTGTGGGGCGCGGGATTCTACCGAACGATTGGGCTGTCGACCCTGGTGAGGTGACCGGTGATGCGGGGGAATGATGCCGCGTGCGCTATACACACATCTATTCGATGGCGCGTAGGGTGCGCACCGCGCACCATCCGCTTTCGTTCAGCGTGCGCGGTGCGCACCCTACATTTGGTTAAAGTGCACTGCTAGTGCACTGCTACATCGAGCGCCTTCTTGTAGATCGGCAGATGCTCGTAACGCGCCATCGAGTGCAAAACTTTCCGACAAACGCAGGGGGATACCCCCTGCAACCCCCCGCCCCCTCCCTGCCCCTCCCCCGCACGCGGGGGAGGTATGAAATGATCGAATTACCCGAATCACCGAATCATCAACGACGCCGCCCTCTGCGCCGGCTCCATCCCAGCCCCAGCATCCCGGCTCCGATCAGCAGCAGGCTCGCCGGTTCCGGCGCGGCGGCTACGTCAACATCGCCCGGGCGCACAGCCCACGCCGACAACTCGAGGCTCTTGTCGATGCTGCTTTGGCCGCCATCTTGGAAGATGAAGAACCTCGCGATGCTGGAATTCACCTCCGTGCCGGACCAGTAGACGGATTGAATGCCGGTGAACCCGCCTTTATTGCCTGTGCAATCACCACCCGCACAAACACCATCCGCTCTCAGGTCGTTATACAGGCCCTGCAACTCACTTATTGTGGCCAAATGGAATCCGCCGCCGTCCAACGTCAGCGTATTCGCATAGCCGGTCGTGGTGCTCCCGCCGCCCGCGTTTGCCCAATTGAATGGCCCGTTATTTGCGATCTGCTGCCATTCCAGGTGGGTATTGGTATCCAGAACAACACCGTCGGGTTCGGCGACGAGGATCGGAGTCGCATTCGCCGCCGCCGATACCAGCCCCGCCGCCAACAGCACTGCCGTTGCGGACCGCCTTACACACTTGCCAAATCGATTGCCCATACACCCTCCATATTTCATTGCGCAGCATGGGTAACCGAGCGTGGCGACTCGTTAACGCGCCACGCAGCCTCTGATGCCGCAATCATCCCGGCCGGAACCGGGTCCGTGTCGATGGGAGACACGCAGAAGCAAGGAGAGGAAGAAATGAGACGGAGCCATCCGCATGCGGTGAACCCACCGCGCGGAAAAGCCCACACTCGCTCGTCAAAGCGAGCCAGTCAAAAACGCAAGCAAGCGAGCAAGCGAGCAAAAATCGTGCTTGATAATGACACACACATAAAATCATCAGGTTGCGCGTCGAGGCGAGCGCAGACATCCGCCAAGTGTAAAATTTACCGACAGTTTCCGCGGGAAAAATGCGCTCAGTAATCTCCCGGCAACCCTGCGGTGGGCGTTGTGCCGTGCAGCAAAATAGTAGTCGGATGGGTGGTTTGAAGCATTGGAAGGCACCACAATAACGCTCCAAATATCAGTTATTGCCATTTTATGCCATTCATGGCACCTTAAGCTGGAAAGGAGATATTCCATGCAAAGCATGAACATTTCGTTGCCTGACCCATTGAAGCAATTCGTGGACGGGCAAGTCGCCCAAGGGCGCTACAGCAGCGCGAGCGAATACGTGCGCGAGTTGATTCGTGCCGACGAGAAACGCAAGGCTGAAGATCAGTTGGAAGCAAAACTGCTGGAAGGTCTGCACAGCACGGAGAGCGAGTTGACGCCGGCGGACTGGAAGGCCATTCGCAAAGAGGCTTTAGCCACGCTAAAAGCGCGAAAGAAGCAACGCTGATGTCAAAAGTGCGCCAGCGCGCTACCGCCAGGAGCGACTTGCTGGAGCACTTCGTCTACTTGGCGGAAAACGCGGGACTCGACACCGCGGAGCGCTTCCTGGTGAGCGCTGAAGCGAGCTTCAACGACCTGGCAGACCAGCCGATGATAGGCGCTGCGCTGTCTTCGCAGCATCCCGCGCTGGCGAACCTGCGCAAGTGGCGGGTCAAGGAGTTCGACAACCACTTGATTTTCTACCTGCCGCGTCCCGACGGGATCTCGGTCGTGCGCGTGCTTCACGCGGCAAGGGACTGGTGGAGCCTGCTGGGTATCGAGGCTAAAAGGGGCGGGCAACTTGTTGTTCGCGCGGCAAATCGCCCGCGCCAGCGGCGTGGGCAACCGAAGTTGCCCACCCTACCGATGTAATTCAAGCCGCGCAAGTCACCATGCGGTAGACCCGCCGTCGACCGGTATGACTGCGCCGGTCATGAAGTTTGAAGCATCCGACGCCAGCAGCACCGCGATGCCTTTCAGATCGTCCTCGCCGCCCGTGCGTCCCAGCGGAATTTCGCGCAGGACGTTTGCGCTGTTCTGGTTGAACATTTTCGCGTTGATCGGCGTGACGAAGAATCCCGGGCAGATCGCGTTGACCTGAATGTTGTGCTGCGCCCATTTCACGGCAAGGTCGCGCGTGAAATTGACCAGCGCGCCTTTGCTCGTGCCGTACGCAATCGAGTTGTAGGCTTTGGGATTGCGCCCGACGAGCCCCGCGACCGACGCGATGTTGATGATCTTGCCGCGCCGCGCCTTGATCATCTCGCGGCCCAGCGCCTGCGCGCACAGAAATGGCGCGGTGATATTCAGGTCCAGCACCTGCTGCCAGCGCTCGAGCGGCAGATCCTCGGGCGGCGCCACCCACGCTCGCCCGGCGTTGTTGACGAGCACGTCGACGCGGCCGAATTTCCTCAGCGTCGCGTCCTTCATCGCCTCGACCTGATCGGCCTTGGTTACATCGCACGCAATCGCAAGCGTCGTGACGCCAAGCTTTGCGATTTCGTGCGCCGCCGCCTCGCAGTTCTCCAGCTTGCGCGAGCAGATCACGACGTGTGAGCCCGCCTCGGCGAGTGCGCCGGCCATTTGCAGGCCGAGGCCAGTCGCACCTCCGGTGATCACGCTCACGCGGCCGGTTAAATCGAATAGTTGTTTGATGGTGGACACGGTTTTCCTTTTCTTTCTTTTTCGCTTTGCTTCGCCCGCGATTTTTCGTTGCCGGGGGCAGCCCGGCGGCTGGTCACTTTCTCTTGCGCGGCCAAGAGAAAGTAACCAAAGAGAAGGCCGCCCCGGTTCGACGCCACTTTCGTGGTGTCCCCGCGCTGCTCGCCGGGAAAGGCGGCTGCGGAACTCGCTCTCGAAATGAAAAAACACATACAACGTGCGAGAGCTCAGACAGTCCTCGCCGAATTCCCTTCCCCGGCTGCGACTGCTCGGCGTCTCACAGGGGGTTGTAACAGCGCGCTATGTCGTGGCGCAAGCGACAGCGCTGCTTTTGAATCCTCGATCTCCAATCCCCAATCCTCAATCCTCAATCTTTCAAAAGCTGCCCCGCGATGATGTTGCGCTGGATTTCCGACGTGCCTTCGTATATGCGCACGATGCGCGCGTCGCGGAAAGTGGTTTCGATGCCCGCCTCGCGCATATAACCCATGCCGCCGTGGATCTGCACCGCCGCATCGACCACCTTGCCAAGCGCCTCGGTGGCGTAGAGCTTCGCCATCGCCGCCTCCAGTGTCCCGCGCTCGCCGCGCATGAGCGTGTCAATGCCGCGCTGGGTCAGCAGTCGCGCCGCGTCGCGCTGCACCGCCATGTCGGCGAGCATCCACTGCAGCCCCTGGTATTCGGCGAGTTTGTGACCGCCCTGGCTGCGCACCTTCATGTAGTCGGCGCTGCGGCTGATCAGTTTGTCCATCATGCCGCAGCAGCGCGCGGCAACCGTCACGCGCCCCTGTGTGAGCGTCTTCAACGCCTGCACGTAGCCCATGCCCTCCGCCCCGAGCAGGTTCTCCGCGGGCACCTCGCAGTCCTGCATCACCACCGGCGCGGTCGTGCAGCCGTGCATGCCCATCTTCAGCTCGTTCTTGCCGACCGACAGCCCCTTGTATCCGCGCTCGAGTATGAACGCCGAAATGCCCTTGACGCCTTTGCTCTTGTCGGTGATCGCCATCACCGTGAATACGCTCGCGACCGGCGCGTTGGTGATGTAAATCTTCTCGCCGTTCAGCACGTAGCGGTCGCCCTTCTTTACCGCAGTCGTCCGCATCGCGGCGGGATCGGATCCAGCCTCAGGCTCCGTGAGCGCAAAACAACCGACCCATTCACCGGTCGCCATGCGCGGCAGGTATTTTTTCTTTTGCGCTTCATTGCCGAGCGCGGTGATGCTGGTCGTGCTGATGCCGGTGTGATTGCCGATCAGCGTGGCGAAACCATAATTGGTCTGCCCCATCACTTCTTCGATTGCGCACTTGCCGGCGAGGTCGAGGCCGATGCCGCCGTACTGCTCGGGAATGGTCAGGCCGAACAACCCGAGCTCGCGCGTCTTCTGCACGAGATCGTCGGGAATCGCGTCGTTCTCTTCGATCCAGCGCGAGCGCGGATCGACTTCCTTCAGCAGAAAGCGCCGCAGTTCGTCGCAGAGTTGGGTGACCTCAGTGGATGTCTGCATGGGTATCCTTAAAGCTCAATGCAAAAGCGTTTAGCCGCAGACAAACACAGATAAACGCAGATAAGAACCAAAATCCGGGCCGGAGAGTTCACGCTGTACAGACAATCCTAAACGAATTGTGACATCCCGGTTTTTTCGCTTACCCCTGTGGCTGATGCCTTTTGTTCCTGAATTCATCTGCGTTTATCTGCGTTTATCTGCGTTTATCTGCGGCTGAATCAAGTTCGTGAACTGGTTCTTAGGTGTGCACCAGCGGCTTGATCAAGGCGTCGCCTGCCTTGACGCCTTTGCCCTTGGCGAACACGAACAGCGGATTAATGTCGAGTTCGGCAACGTGGTCCTTGAGGTCGATCGCGAGCGCGGAGATCCGCACAATCGTGTCGGCCAGCGCGTCGATGTCGGCATGCGCGGCGCCCCGCGCGCCGGTCAGTACTGCATAGCCCTTGATCTCCGCGATCATTTCGAGCGCGACGGATTTCGTCACCGGTGCAATGCGAAACGCGACGTCTTTGAGCACTTCGGCAAAAATGCCGCCGAGACCGAACATCACCGCCGGGCCGAAGAGCTTGTCGTTGGTCACCCCAAGAATCGCTTCGATGCCGCCACTCACCATTTCCTGGACAAGGACCCCGTCGATGCGCGCGTCGCTCCTGTAGGCTTTGGCGTTGCGCAGGATTTCGTCATACGCAGCCGCGACGTCCGCGTCGGAGGCCAGGCCCAGGCGCACCGCCTTTGCTTCCGTCTTATGCGAAATATCGGGCGATTGCACCTTCAGCGCCACCGGGTAGCCAATGCGTTGCGCCAGCGCGATCGCCTGCGCCCCGCTGGTCGCGAGGTCCTCCCGGGTGATGCCGATGCCGTAGTGCGCGAGGACCTGCTTGGCGGCGTATTCGGCAACGTCTTCGCGCTTGCCCGCAAGCATTGCGCGCGCTTCCCCGCTCGAAATTACCGTCACCGTCTCGGTGCGCAGCGCCTCTCCTCGCCGCACGGCCTCCGCGTACCATGACAGCGCGGACAGGGCGCGGCCGCAGCGGACCGGCGATTTGAAACGCGGGATTTTCACCGCATCGAGCATGGCGTAGGCTTCCTGCGCCACGCTGTCGTGCGCGCTCCACGCCAGAAAAATGGGTTTATCGGTGTGCGCGGCAACCGCGACGATTTCCCGCGCCACGCTCGCCGCGAGATCGCCCATCAGCGTCGCGTTGATCATCGCAATGGAATCGACGTTCGGATCGTCCAGGACTGCATTGAGCGTACGGCTGATCATCGAGAGATCGCTGAATATCGCCGCCGTGACGTCGACCGGATTGATGAGCGAGCCGAACGACGGCACGATGTCGCGCAACTTCTCGGTGGTGGCAGCCGAGAGCTGCGGCAGCTGCATGCCGCGACTCACGCATTCGTCGGTCATCAGGATGCCGGCGCCGCCCGATATGGTGATGATCGCGACGCGATTGCCCTTCGGCAGCTTGCCGCACTGGAACGCGAGACTGTAGTCGACCACGTCCTGGATGTCGTCGACCTGGATGATCCCTGTCTGGCGGAATGCCGCCTTGTAGAGCGCCATTGCGCCGCCGAGATTCGCGGTGTGCGATGCGGCCGCTTTCTGGCCTTCCTCGGTGCTGCCGACTTTCCACACGAAAATCGGCTTCTTTTTGGCGAGCGCGCGGTTGCCGATCCCGATCAGGCGGTGGGCGTCTTTCAGCCCCTCGATAAAGCCGACGATGATGCCGGTATGCGCGTCATCGACGAAGTAATTCATGAAGTCGAGCGAACTCACGCCGATTTCGTTGCCGGTCGTCACCGTCTGGCGGAAATGCAGCCCGCCCTCGAGTGCCGCGAGATTCATCACCGAAAACCCGAAACCGCCGCTTTGCGACACCATGCTGATGCGGCCGCCTTCGTAATCCGCGCCGAAGGCCGATCCAAAGCCGGCGTAAACGCCGGCGCCCGGGTTCATCATGCCCTGGCAGTTGGGGCCGATCACGCCAATATTGAATTCGGCCGCGATGGCCATAAGCTCCTGCTGCATGGCGATGCCTTTACCGCCGGTTTCGGAAAAACCGGAACTGAAAATAATCGCGTAGGGCACGCCAATTTTGCCGCACTCGCGCAATACTTCCGCCACCCGCGCCGCATTGATGAGCACCAGGGCAAGATCCGGCGCCTCCGGCAGCGCGGCGAGCGACGGATAGCATTTGACGCCGAGGATTTCCGGATATTTCGGATTCACCGGATAAAGCCTGCCCGCGTACTTGTGCGCGAGGAGATGCTTCAACGGCTGGCCGCTGATCGAGACGAGGTCGGTTGATGCGCCTATCATCGCGATCGAGCGCGGGTTGAAAAATCGTGCGAGGTCCGTGCGCATCCTTGCTGCCGTCCCGTGGGAAGTCCGCTGCCTGATCCGGCGTCGGAAAAAGGTTGTCATGTTACTTGATTCAGGTGAAGGGGTGAATGAGTGAATGGGTGAAAACCCCCTCCCTGACCCTCCCCCTCGGCGAGGAGGAGGGAACATTTCACTCATTCACCCATTCACTCCTTCACGCATTCACCCCTTCACGCATTCACCCCTTAACTCCTTCGCGCGCCGCGCGCAGCGCGCGCGGAATGCTATGATTGCGCTCTGTATATGAACACCGCCGCTGCCACCGCTTCCACGCCACCGCAATCGTTCAAGGACGTGTGGCTGATTTCCGCCGGCCATGGCCTCACCCACTGGTACACCGCGACTTTCTATATCCTGCTGCCCCTGATCGGCAAAGAGTTCGGGCTGTCGTACACCGAAATCGGTCTCATCATGACCGTGCAGCACCTCGCGGGCGCCATCTCGAACATTCCGGGCGGCATGGTGGTCGACATGGTCGGCAAAAAAGGCTACCTGATGGCGACCTCGCTGTTCTGGGTCGGCTTCCCCTACGCGTTGATGAGCCTCACGCATAGCTTCTGGATGCTGCTGGTATGCGTGACGCTGGTCGGCATCGGCAACAATCTGTGGCATCCAGCGGCGATTCCCACGCTCGCGTACCGCTATCCCGAGCGCCGGGGACTGGTGCTGTCGTTTCACGGCATGGGCGGCAATCTCGGTGAAGCGATCGCGCCATTTGTGATCGGCGCGCTGCTCGCGTGGTTCAGCTGGCGCACGGTGGTCGTGATCAACGTGGTGCCGGGCCTGACGATGTCGGCGCTGATCCTGCTGTTGCTCGGTGCGTTTTCAATGACGAAATCGAAGGATGACCACGCGATCAACGCCGGTGCCGGCGCACAGGGCGTGAAACAGTATCTTCGCGACTTTGCGGGCCTGCTCAGGAACAAGCCATTGATGTTGATCGCGGCCAGCTCAAGTTTTCGCACCATGACGCAGGCCGGGCTGCTGACTTTCCTGCCGGTGTATCTCGCCTACGAATTGAATTATTCGCCGTTCGCGGTCGGCGTCTGCCTGACGGTTTTGCAGGTCGCAGGGTTCATCGCCGCACCGGTCGGCGGGCACCTTTCGGACAAATGGGGCCGCAAGCAGGTCATCATGTCGAGCATGCTGCTCTCAGGCGCGATGATCGTCGGCATGGCGGTCTCCGGCAAAAGCATGTGGTTCGTCGTGTTTGTCGCACTGGTCGGCTTTTTTCTCTATGCAATGCGCGCGGTGCTGCAGGCCTGGGCCATCGAATCGGTGCCGAAAAACCTGGCCGGCGCCGGCGTGGGCCTGCAGTTCGGCTTCACCCATCTCGGGGCCGCTGTCGCGCCCGCGATTTTCGGCATGATCGCGGACAGCTACGACATTTACCGGGCCTTCTACTTCCTCGCCGGCACCATCGTGTTCGCCAACCTGCTCGTATTCTTTTTACCGGCTGAAGTCGGCAAACGTGCCACGCGCGCCGGCGGCGCGTCATAGGCGCTCTGCGCGACCTTCCACCTCGCACGCCCGCAGTGCCGCCCTGCACGGGAAAAACCGGTTTGATCAATGGACGAAAGGACTGCAATGAAGAGCGCTCTGTACAAAAAAGGCATGGCAACCCGCAAGAAAGTGATGGGCGCAAAGCACATCGCGAAGCGCCACGCCAGCACCGACAAATTCTCCCTGCAGCAACAGGAATTCGTTACCGAATACGCGTGGGGCGCTTTCTGGTCGCGCAAGGACCTGCCGCCGAAAATACGCAGCCTGGTGACGCTGGCGATGATCACCGCACTCAACCGCCCCGACGAGATCAAGGGCCACATTCGCGGCGCGCTCAACAACGGCGCGACGCCCGAGGAAATCATGGGTGTGTTCCATCACGCGACCGTCTACTGCGGATTTCCCGCGGCCAACGGCGCCGTGCGCGCGGGGGCTGAAGTGTTCAGGGAACTAGGGCTGATTTAAGCATCGGCGGGGCGACAATCAATCTGCCGGCAACCGCACGCCGCGGCAAACCGGACGGCAGAAACGCTTTATGAAAATCGGCGACCGCCTCGGCCAGCGCGGCGATAAACCGCGCATCGGTCCGCAAATCGCGGCCGACTTCGAGTTGAATTGCGTCCAAACCGTCCGCGGTGCCGCTGCCGTAGGTGCGAACCGTATAACCGCCGTTGTAGCGGCGGTCTTCGGGCGGATCATTGATCGGCGTGTTGGGCGGAAATACCTTGTAGCCCCTGCTGTGGATTGCACCGAAGATGCTGGCCGGGCCTGTCAGTGCTGCCGCGCCATGGTTCCGCACCAGGGCCGCGACGGTCGCACCGTTTTGTGTTCCGCGGTGAAGCACGCCCGGCTCTCCCGCCTGGCCATGAATGTCCAACAGCACCGCGCCCGGAGGAAACCTTGCTTTGATCTGGCGCACGAAAAGCCGGACCTGGCTGTGATAAGCGTCATAGGCGGGCTTCGCGTCCGGCGCGTCTATGGCCTCAGGCTCCGGCCTGTTGGCGTCTATATACTTGCGACTGAAACGCGCAGCCACCATATAGGGCTCACCACCAAGAATGGTTGCCAGGTTTTTCGCCAGCGCCTGCGCCAATTCGATCGTGTAGGCATCCGTCGATGTCACGCCGCGGGTACGCATGTGTACACCGGGGACACCTTCCGATCCGCCGTGTGGAACGGTAAGCAAAATCGGCAGGTCCCCGCTTCTCGCCATGATCAGATTTTCCGGCTCCGCCGCAATTGCCGCCTGCATGGCGCCGAAAATCAGCGGCACGACAACGAATCCGGCAATGGGATGCGCCAGCTTCATCATGGTCCGCTACGCTTCGCCATGCCGAGTTCGCTCAGCGCCGCATTGAATTGTTCGTATTCGGTCTGCATGTAGCGCGCGGTTGCCGCGCTGTTGAGATAGGTATCCTCGAACAGGTTCGTCGCGAGGTCTTTTTTCCATTCGCCGGTTTGCACGAGCCTCGCCAGCACGCCGTCCCAGTATGCGATCTGCGCGGCAGTCATGCCTTTCGGCCCCGCCACCATGCGCCAGTTGGTGACGAGCGCATTCACGCCCTGTTCCTGCCACGTCGGCACGTCGGCGAGCACGCCGGCCAGGCGCCGCGGGGACGTTACGCCGAGCACGCGTATTCTGCCCGCCTCCTTATGCGGCACAACGTTATTCGCGGCTGACGAATTGACGTCGATGTGCCCGCCGAGCAGTGCGGTGATCGCTTCGCCGCCGCCCTGAAACACAACGGTCCGCAATTTTCTCGCGTCGCCGCCCGCGGCTTTGGCGATCAGCGCCATCGCGATGTGATTGGTGCTGCCGAGACTGCTGCCGACCGCGACGCTGACCGACGCCGCATCTTTTTTCAGCCGCGCGAGCAGGTCCATTCCCGTTTTGAGCAGCGAGTCCGGCAGCGCGGAAACCGCCACCGATTCGCTGAGCAGTATCGCGAGCGGCGTGATGTGGGTGTAATTGACCGGATTGCGGCCGATGATGTGGTTGGTCAGCAGCGTCGGGTTGCCGACGTAAACGATATGGCCGTCGCCCGCATGCTGGTTAAGGTAAGTCCAGCCGACCGCGCCGCCGCCGCCCGGTTTGTTCACGACCGTGACCGGCACCTCGACAAGTTTGCGCTCCTGCAATATCCGCTGCATGGTGCGCGCCGATTTGTCCTGGCCTCCGCCAACGCCGGTGCCAACCACGATCTCGATGGGCTTCTCAGGCTTCCACTGCGCCATGGCTGCGTGTGCAGAAACGGAAAAAATCGCAATCGATGCATGCAGTACCCAAGCTGTTGTTTTGCACTTACCTGCGGTCATCTGCGTTTATCCGCGGCTGCCATCGATTTCCTGGTGTTACTCGCATTCAATTCGTCAGCGGCAACCGCACTTCCGCGCCCGTTCGCAGCGAGCGTTCGATGGCGAGCGACACTTCGAGCGCGCGCCGCGCGTCCTGCGGCGTGGCAAGCACGCACGGCCGGCCGGTCGCGAGATGATCGAGCCACGCGCGCGTCTCGGATGCGACCGGCCCGTGGAATTCACCGAGCGCCCAGTCGCCGGGCGTGCCGCTGCCCAGAAACACCATATTGACGCTGTGGTCCGGAATGTAAACGTGCGGCACGCCGACGTTGCTGTACATGATCTGATCGGTGTGGTCGTCATCGATGATCAGCACGCCTTCGGTGCCGAGCAACTCGACGCGCGCGGCGTGACCCAGCGACGGATAGTGCTGCGGCAGCGCGTAACACACGCCGAGATTGACGACCGCGCCATCGGCGAATGTCACGATCGCCCACGTCACGTCGTTGGTGTTGTAGCCGGTATCTTTCAAAACGCTGCCCTGGCCGCGCGCGTAGACCTCGACCGCCGGATTATTCTCCAGCAGCCAGTTCATCACGTCGATGTAATAAGTCAGTCCGGACACCGAGCTATTTTCGGGCAGGCGCTTCAGCGTCTGCAGCGCCTGCGAGCGCGAGTTGTACACGCGCGCCGCGCCGCTGGTGACGCGCCCGAGGCGGCCCTGCACAATTTGTTCTTTGGCGGACAGGTAACACTGCTTGAAGCGCCGGCTGTAGCCCACGCGCAAGTCGCCGCCGCTTTTAGCGACCGCCGCGATGATCCTGTCGGCTTCCGCAAAATCGAGCGCCAGCGGTTTTTCCACCAGCACCGGCTTGCCGAGTTTGAGCGCCTGCAATATCGGCAGCGTGTGCTCGAGTTCGATCGTGGACACGATGACCGCGTTGACCTCGGGCCGCGAAATCGCCGCCAGATTGTCCGCTGAATGAAACTGCGCGCCGGTTCTCGCCGCGAGCTCCCGCGCGCGTTCGGGATCGCGGTCTGTCACGGCCAGAAATCGCACCGCCGGATGCGCCGCCGCCATCACCGCGCGCAGCGTGCCGATGCGGCCGGAGCCGATGACCGCGATGCCGAGTTCTTTACGCTGCATGGTTTTCCACCAGGCCGATGATATTACGAAGTCAATTGTTTTGCTTACGCCGTATGCGAAATTGCGCGATGATGGACACGAGTTCGGCGCCAGCATGAAAGCGGGCACGCGAAAAGACATGCGCTAGAATCTATTGGCAACTTCCTGATAACCGCCGGCACCGTGACGCGCGCATCAGTGTCAAAAACCGAGTCTTCCGATGACCCGAACACAGTCTGCGTGGCGTCCCGAGCGCGCAATCGAAATCGTCGCCGGCACGCCGCCCGGCGGCGGCCTTGACCGCACGGCGCGCGCGCTGGCGCAGGCTATCGAATCGCAAAAGCTCGCCGGCGTGCCGGTGAAAGTCATCAACATGCCCGGTGACGGCAGCCGCAGGATCTGGGCATATCTCGACCGCTTCCAAAACGACCCGCACGTACTGGTGGTGAGTTCGCCCAACGTGACCACCGACAATCTCACCGGCCACACCGCATACGATCACGGCAGCTACACGCCGCTCGCGATATTGCATAACGAGTACCTGGCGTTCGTCGTGCGCGCCGATTCGCCACTCGCCGACGCAGCGCAACTCCGGGTACGGCTTGCCGCCGAGGCAGGTTCGCTAAAGGTCGCGCTGGCAACTTCGCTCGGCAACCCCAGTCACATCGCGCTCGCGCGCGTGGTGCGGCACCTGCGCGGCGACGTGCGGGCGCTCAGGGTGCACGCATTCGATTCCGCACGCCATGCAGTTGCCAGCGTCGTTGCCGGCGGTTGTGATATCGGTGCAGTTTCCGCGGCGAGCGCCGTCCCGGAGCTTTTGGACGGAACATTACGTGCGCTTGCGGTATCCGCGCCGGCACGCCTGGCGGGTCCCTACGCGCAAACGCCGACATGGGCCGAACGGGGTATCGATTGCGTGGCCGGCATCTGGCGCGGCGTCAACGGCGCACGTGGGCTCACTGTCGCGCAGATCGCATACTGGGACGACGTGCTGTCTTCCGCAACGCTAGGCGATGAGTGGAAATCTGCGATTGCGCGGCACTGCTGGAGCGCGATGTACCGCAATAGCGAACAACTCCGCGACTATCTGCCGTGCGAACGCGCCGAAATGTGCGCGATGCTTGCCGAATTGGGCCTGCCGCGGTAAGCGGGGTGTTCCCGCGTCACGCCTCACGCTTAAGAGCCCAGTGTGGAATGGCACTACCTTAACATCGGGCATCGAAATTTACCGTAGGATGGGTGGAGGCGCTTCGCGCCGATACCCATCATTTGCACGGAATGATGGGTATCGCTACGCTCCACCCATCCTACGGTATGCGCGGGGCTTAAGGTAGTGCCATTGAGCTCAGTGTGCTATTCTTGTTGCCCCGCCCTAGTGGCAATCTGAAGGGCGACTGCCATGGATCCGGAGCAAAAAATGCGCATGGAAGTTCACGTTCACGGCACGGCGTTCCTGTGCAAAGGCGTGCACCTGACGCAGGTCGAGCACGCGCTGCGCCCGTGGCTTGACTACCTTGAAGTCGACGCAATCGAAAAAGTGCAAAGCCTCGAGCGTGAAGAGCCGGGCATCCGGTTTGACGCGAAAGAGCAGGCCCTCGACATGTGCTGGACGGGCGAAGTCGGCCGCAACTTTCAGGCGCGCCTCACCGAGGCGTTGCAGTTGCTCGGACCGCTGACCGAATACGCGTCTGAAATCACCGTAACGTGTTATCACGACAGCGGCAAGGAGGATTTCCAGCAGATATTTATCGGTCCGAGCGCCGAAGCGATCCATGAAATCCGCCGCCAGTGCGTCGAGGAAGATCTCGCGGCGCTGCTGTCGCCGCATTTCGACAAAGCCAAAATGGACCAGGTCACGAGCATGGTTAACCAGATGTTCGACGACGAATGGAAACGCCGCCCCGCGGTTGAAGAGCAGACGGTCGCGGCGCCGGTGCTGCAGCCGCATCCGCGCAACCGGCATTTGCATTAAGAACCTGTGAATGCGTGAAGGGTGAAGGGTGAAGGGTGACGAGTTCCCTCCCCCTTGCCGAGGGGGAGGGTTAGGGAGGGGGTTTTCACTCATTCACCCTTCACTAATATTCACTCTTTTGCCGTGTCCATCACCGTTCATCTCGGCTAGATAATGGACGAGATCGTCAAGCAGGGCATGGCCAAATGGCCAAACGTACCTTCTGTCTATGGGTGGCTTGGCCTCGACCGCCGCGGCCATTGGCTCATCAAGGGCGGGCGGATAGCCAACACCCTCGTTGCCGATTTCATCGGCCGCAACTACGACCGCGACGATCAGGGCCGCTGGTTTTTCCAGAACGGGCCGCAACGCGTCTTCATTTCGCTGGACTACACTCCATTCATCTATCGGCTGCTGTGGGACCCGGTTCCCGGCGCCGTGCAATGCATGGAAACCCACACCGCGCGCGCCGTGAAGCAGGTTGACGGCGCGTGGATAGACGACGCCGGCATCGTATTGATAGAGAGCGAGTACGGCATCGGGCTAATCGACGATCGCGATCTCGAACGCTTGTTGACGTGCTTCACCAACGCGCGCGGTGATGAGATTCCTGAAGAGCGCATCGGCGCCGCAATCGAGCAACTGCAGGGCGGCGCGAGCGCAGAACTTGCGTTTCGCTATCGGGGGTACAGCGTGCCGGTGTTGCCGGTTGCCGCCGCCGACGTTCCCGCGAAGTTCGGTTTCGTGCAACGACCGGCGCAGCCGGCGGGCAAAGAAGAGTGCTATTAGAAGCCGTGATGGGTGATGGGTAAAAGCAAACAGTGCGTCCGCTGACTGATTTCCCGCCAGCCGCGCGCGCGCGCGTACGCGGCGTGCTGTGCGATATTGACGACACGCTCACCACCGGCGGGCGTCTTACGGCTGCGGCCTATGCGGCAATGGAAAGACTACAGGGCGCCGGGATGCGGGTGGTCCCGATTACCGGGCGCCCGGCAGGCTGGTGCGACCATATTGCGCGCATGTGGCCGGTTGACGCCGTGGTCGGCGAGAACGGCGCGTTCTACTTTCGCTACGATCATGCAACCCGGGTTATGCAACGTCGCTTCGTCGATGACGAAACGACGCGCGCCGCCAATCGCCTCCGGCTGCTTGCCATTCGCGACCGCATACTCGCGGCGGTGCCCGGTTGCGCAGTTGCCAGCGATCAGCACTACCGCGAAACCGACCTCGCCATCGACTACTGCGAAGACGTGCCGCACCTCGCCGCGGACGCCGTCGATCGCATAGTCGCATCGATGCAGCAGGGCGGACTGACCGCGAAAGTGAGTTCCATTCATGTCAACGGCTGGTTTGGCGATTACGACAAACTTTCGATGACGCGAACACTCATGCGCGAATGCTTCGACGCCGATATTGACGCGTGCAAAGACGAATTCGTTTTTGCGGGAGACTCGCCAAACGATGCGCCTATGTTCGCCTACTTCCCGCATGCGGTCGGCATGGCCAACATCGAGGCTTACGCCGACCGGCTACCCGCCAAACCCGCCTATGTCACCCAATCCGCAAGCGGCGCGGGGTTCTGCGAATTGGCGGATTGCCTGCTCACTGCTCGCTAAATCTCCGCAATCCTTTGCCACCGAGAACACTGCGCGCACAGAGTAAAACCAAAAGAGAGCATCAAAGCCGTCTTACATTAAGATAACGTCGTTATTTATTGCATTTTTTATTCTCTCTGTGCCCTCTGTGGCTAACGATTTTGCCCTTATAGGATCTGTACATGATTGATTTAAGAAGCGACACCGTCACCCGGCCCACCGAAGCCATGCTCGCCGCGATGCAGGAAGCGACCTACGGCGACGATTCGCGCGACGGCGATCCGACCGTGCAGAAACTCGAAGCGCTGGCGGCGCAGATGACCGGCAAGGAAGCCGGCGCTTTCATGCCAAGCGGCACCATGACGAATCTGGTCGCGATGCTGACGCATGCGCGCCGCGGCGGCGAAGTGCTGCTGGAGGAAGGCTCCCACACGTTGAGCTCCGAACTGGGCGGTATCGCGGCCCTCGCCGGGCTCTTTTACCGCAGTATTCCGGGCACGCGCGGCGCCATGGACCTCGATGCGCTGCGTGAAAAAGTCCGGCCGACGCAGCGCAATCAGATGGGCACTGCGCTCGTCTGGATGGAAAACACGCACAACCTTGCGAGCGGCGCCGTGCTGCCGCTCGGCTATATGGCCGAAGTGCACAAACTCGCACGCGACAACGGCGTTCCCGTGCATGTCGACGGCGCGCGTCTGTTCAACGCCGCCGCCGCGCTCAATACGAGCGCAAAAGAAATCTCGCAGCACTGCGATAGCGTGTGCTTCTGCGTTTCCAAAGGTCTGTCTGCTCCGGTTGGATCGGTGTTGTGCGCAAGCCGCGATTTCATCGAGCAAGCACGCGCGTTTCGCCGCATGGTCGGCGGCAACATGCGCCAGTCCGGCCCGCTTGCCGCCGCCGGCATCGTGGCGCTCGAAAACATGGTGGCGCGTCTTCCCGAAGATCATCGCACGGCGCAGCGGCTCGCGATGGGCCTGCACAGGATCGATGCGAGCATCGTCGATCCGGCGCTGATCGAAACGAACGTCGTCCGCGCGAGCGTGCGCGCAAGCGGACGCCCGGCGGCCGAGTGGTCGCAAATGCTCGGGCAAAAAGGCGTGCGCGTAAGCCCGGGCTCGGGGCCGGAATTGCGTTTCGTCACCCACCGGCATATCGGCGACGCCGAGGTCGATCATGCCCTCGGCGCATGCGCTGAAATCTGGAAAGGCCAATGACCTGAAGGAGCGGAAGCGATGACTCGCCCGATCTCTCCCCAACCGGACCCGCGGCTCGACCTGGTATTGGAGCGCATTGTTGACGTCCCGCGGGAACTTGTCTGGACCAATGCGCTGCTCCCCGGCTTCCGGCCAGCCGGCCCGCGGCCGCATGCGGGTTGTTCGCCTTCACGGCGGTCATTGCGCTTGAACCGCACGGCAAGGGAACGAAGTACACCGCACTCGTCGTCCATGGCGATGAAGAGGGCCGCAGGGAACACGAAAAAATGGGGTTCCATGAAGGTTGGGGGAAGGCGCTCGATCAGTTGGTCGCCGTCGTCAAGACCTTGTGACCCGCGGCATCTTGGGATCCGTAATTTCTGTGGCTAGAAGCTTTTGACTTTATCGGCGTTTATTTGCGTTTATCTGCGGCCAAACAACGCTATTGCGGTTTTGCGGCGCCCGTTCTGCACCGCGGAAACTACCGTATGATCGCGTAACCATGGAGAACGCCGATCTTCTGCTGCTCGCCCGCGCACAGTTCGGGCTCAATATCGGCTTTCATATCCTGTTTCCGAGTCTGACGATCGCGCTCGGCTGGATCCTGCTGTTTTTCCGCATCCAGTACTCGCGCACCAATGACGCGGCGTGGCTCGCGACCTACAAGCTGTGGACCAAGGTGTTTGCGCTGTCGTTCGCGATGGGGGTGGTGACGGGCATCACGATGTCCTTCCAGTTCGGCACCAACTGGCCGGGCTACATGCTGAAAGTGGGCAACATCGCGGGACCGCTGCTCGCCTACGAGGTCCTGTTCGCGTTTTTCCTTGAGAGCACTTTCCTTGGCGTGATGCTGTTCGGCATGAACCGCGTGCCGTCATGGCTGCATATTTTTTCATCGGCGATGGTGGCGATCGGCACGACACTATCCGCGTTCTGGATTCTTGCGCTGAACTCCTGGATGCAGACGCCTGCCGGCCACGTTTACGACGGGGAAACGCTGATTGCCGGCGACTGGTGGCAGGTGATCTTCAATCCGTCGTTTCCTTTCCGCCTGACGCACATGCTGCTCGCCTCGGGGCTCACCGCGTCCTTCGTGATCGCCGGGCTGTCGGCGTGGCGGCTGCTGCGCGCCGCGGGTGACGTCTCGGCACGGCGCACGCTGCGCACCGGCCTCGTGCTCGCCGCGGTGCTCGCGCCGCTGCAGATTTTCGCCGGCGACCTGCACGGCCTGAATACGCTTGAACACCAGCCGGCGAAGATCGCCGCGATCGAGGCGATCTGGAAGACCGCGCGCGGCGTGCCGCTGGTGTTGTTCGCGGTGCCGAACGAAGAGCAGCGGCGCAACGATTTCGCGGTCGAAATCCCCAAACTGGCGAGCGTGATTCTCGCGCACGATCCTGAAGCCGAACTCAAAGGCCTCGACGCATTCGCGCCGGACACCGCGCCGGTCGCGCCGGTTTTCTTCGCGTTTCGCGTAATGGTCGGCGTCGGCGTGCTGATGCTGGTCGTCGCCTGGATCGGAGTGTGGGTCACGCGTCACGGCACGCCGCCGCGCTGGTTCTTGTGGACCTGCGCGGGCTTTACGTTCGCCGGCTGGATCGCGACGCTTGCCGGCTGGCTCGTGACCGAAATCGGCCGCCAGCCATGGCTGGTCACCGGCGTGCTGAAGACCGCGGACGCGGTCGGCCGCATCTCTGGCGCCGAGCTCGGCGCCAGCCTCACCGGCTACGTCGCCATCTATGCATTAATGTTTGTCGCCTACATGGTCGTGCTCACCCACCTCGCGGGCGACGGCGCGCACGCATGAACCCGCCCGGGAGCTTCGATCTGCCGCTCGTCTTCGCGGTCCTGATGGGCCTCGCAGTCCTGCTCTACGTTGTGCTCGACGGCTACGATCTGGGCGTCGGCATGCTGATGCCTGCCGCGGCGCCGCGCGAACAGGACGTGATGGTCGCCTCGATCGGTCCGTTCTGGGACGCGAACGAGACGTGGCTCGTGCTCGGCGTCGGCATTCTGCTCGTCGCGTTTCCGGCCGCGCATGGCACGGTGCTCGGCGCGCTCTATCTGCCGGTCGCGGTGATGCTGATCGGACTCATGCTGCGCGGCGCCGCGTTCGAGTTTCGCATCAAGGCCGAAGGCTGGCACCGCGAGCTGTGGAACTGGCTGTTCTGGTTCGGCTCCTTCCTCGCGTCGTTCGCGCAAGGGCTGATGCTCGGTCGCTATATCACGGGTTTCGAGTCGGGCTTTCTGTATTACGCGTTCGCCTTCGTGACAGGTGCGGCGCTGTGCGGCGGCTACGTGCTGCTCGGCGCGACGTGGCTCGTCCTCAAGACCGAAGGCGCGCTGCAGAAAAAGGCCCTCGCATGGGCGCGCTGGGGCCTCCTGTGGGTCGCGCTCGGCGTCGCGCTGGTGAGCCTCGCCACTCCGCTGGTGAGTGACACCGTGCGCGCGAAATGGTTTGATTTTCCGCGCACGGCCGCACTCATGCTGCTGCCCCTTGCCGCGGCGGCGGCATGGCTGTGGGTGTGGCGCGTGAGCGGGCGTCTCGGACGCGGCGTGGCAGCGCCGGAGTGGGCGCCATTCGCCGGCGCGGTCGCGATCTTCGTGCTGGCATTTGCGGGCCTCGCCTACAGCCTGTTTCCGTATGTCGTGATGGACCGCCTGACGATCTGGCAGGCCGCGGCGCACCCATCCGCGCTCAGGATGGTTGTCATCGGTGTCGCTGTCGTGCTGCCGTTCCTGATCGCCTACACTGCGTTCGCCTACCACGTGTTCCGCGGCAAAGCGCGCGCGTCGCTCTACGAGTAGCCGCGCCGACCAGCGCGGTCTGCGCCATGCAAATGCCGCCGGCGAGCCCCGTTACCCGCCAGACTTCACATCGTCCCTGATCCGGGCCAGCACACGTTTGTCCAGCAGGTCTTTTTCGCGGAAGTCGGTTTTGGTTTTGATGAGGCCGTCAATGTTAAGCACTCTGACCGGCGTGCCCTCGATCATGAGTTCGCGAACGTATGGCTGGACCGATGCATAAGTCTCGCCATTGGCGGCAAACAGCAAATCGACCAGCAAATCATCCGCGACCCGTATGTTCTCCAGGCTGCCATCCGCCGCCGGGACAAACCACTGCGCATCAAGGTCTTTCGACGCAGCGAGGAAGCTCAGGGCGCGAATGATCCGCTCGCCGTTGACGCGCGTAGGTTTGACCAGCAGATCAACATCTTCCGTTGCGCGCAAGTACCCATTGAGCCTTACCGCCTGGCCGCCCACCAGGACATATTCAACCTGTTCGTCGCGAAGCCGCGCGAGCAGGCTGAGCAGCGGGTCGTCCGCCGTCATGCCGCATTCAGGGCGCGCGCGACTTGCGTCTGGCGTTCCGCATCGAGACGGTTGAAGTACTCGTGCGTGCCGCGCATGACAGCGCGCGCGATTGGCGGCGCGGCGCTGCGCAGCATCGCATCCAGAGCGCGCCCGCGCCGGTATGCCTTGACCGGATCAAGCTCGATTTCGGAGCGGTTCTGTTCGCCGACGATGCGCATGCGGCAAGTGTAGGCCGCTTCCCCCGGCCGGGCAAGCAGGGGTCGGACGCTTGCTCCCAAATTCTGCCCTTGCTATTCCCGCGCGTCTTTGGCGTCCTTGGCGGTGAAGCTTTTTTAGATAATTCTCTTGCGTATAGCCGTCACCACGATCTCCGCAATTATCACCACCGCAAAAATCGCCACCAGCACCATTGCCACGCGGTCCCACTGAAACAGATTCATTGCGGTATCGAGCGCCATGCCGATGCCGCCGGCGCCGACCAGTCCCAGCACCGCCGATTCGCGCACGTTGATGTCCCAGCGAAAGAGCACCACCGACCAGAATGCCGGCTGAATCTGCGGCCAGTAACCCTTGGTCAGGACCGAAAACCACGGCGCGCCCACCGCTTGCAGCGCTTCTATCGTGCCCACATTCGCCTCCTCGATCGCCTCGCCTATGAGCTTGCCGATGAAACCGATCGAGCGAAACGCGATGGCCAGCGTGCCCGCCAGCGCGCCGGGTCCGAACACCGCGACGAACAGGAGCGCCCACACCAGTGAATTCACCGAGCGGCTCGACACCAGCAGCAAGCGGGCTGTGTAATTGAGCGGCCGGCTGGGCGTAATGTTGCGGGCCGCCATGATGCCGATCGGGAACGCCATGACCACGGCCAGTATGGTGCCGAGGGTTGCGATATGCAGCGTTTCCACCAGCGCCTCATGCACCCCGTCCGGGTAAAAACCAAACGCGACCGGCCACATGCGCTTCAACAGGTCCGCCATCTGCTCCGGCGCGTCGAGCATGAACTCCGGGATCACTTCGACCGACTGAATCGAAGCCACGATCGCCATCACCATCGCCAGATAGACCGCGAAGCGCGCGAGCCGCTGCGCCGGCGTGAAGCGGCGCCAGGTTCTGGCTTCAAGTGCAGTCGTCGTCACGCTTTACGCCTTGATCCTCGGTCCTCGATCCTCATTCCTCATCCACCTTCCCGCGTTCGAGGAAAATTGCGCGCACCCGCGTCGCCAGCAATTCGCCGGCAAATATCAGAAAGATGATCGACAGCAGCATCGCGCAGACGAAGTCGTAATCAAAACGCTGAAACGCGGCGAACAGCGCGCCGCCTATGCCGCCGGCGCCAACGATGCCGACCATGGTCGAATTGCGCAGGTTGGAATCAAGCTGGTAGGTCGCGAAGCCCATGAAGCGGCCGAACACCTGCGGCAATACACCGTACGTGATTACGTTCATGAAAGGCGCGCCCGTCGCGCGCACCGCCTCGACCTGCTTCAATGAAATCTCCTCGATCGCCTCGGCAAACAGCTTGCCGATGAAGCCGATCGACGCCACCGTGAGCGCCGCGATGCCCGACAGCGCGCCGAAGCCCAGCGCCTTGACGAACACGATGGCGACGATCACCGGGT
This sequence comes from Betaproteobacteria bacterium, assembly GCA_043779885.1. Classification (GTDB taxonomy): domain Bacteria; phylum Pseudomonadota; class Gammaproteobacteria; order Burkholderiales; family SG8-41; genus PALSA-1004. Next base: position 28,243 of record JAYWDM010000378.1, read on the forward strand.
GAAACGAGCGGCACAGCGCGATCAGCATGCGGGCCGGCCACGTCACCCACAAAGGCATCAGGTTGCGCGCCGCGGCGAGCCCGATCGGCAGCGACACGAGGATGCCGAGGGCTGACGCCAGCACCGCGATCTCGATGCTTTCAATGAGGCCTTTAAGCAGTATTTCCCAGCGCGAAAAGTTCGGCGGCAGCATGCGCCCGATGAAGCGCGCGCCGTTGTCGAGGCCGACCATGAAACGCGCCCATGTGAAATCGAGCAGCGAGCACGCATAGACGATGTAGGCTGCAAGCAGCAACCAGCCGGCGCGCTTCCACCAGTTGGGCGGGAAGGCGATCGGGTGCGTGGTGGGTTGGTTGTTGCTCATGTGCAGGATTCGCGGTGATTGCGTTTGTCAGAACATGGCTGGTTAAGGAGTGAATGCGTGAATGAGCGAATGCGTGAAGGAGTTAAGGAGTGAATGAGTGAATGAGTGAATGAGTGAAGACCCTTACCCTGGCCCTCCCCCTCGGCGAGGGGGAGGGAACTTTTCACTCCTTCACTCCTTCACTCCTTCACCTTCTCATCGCAGCCAATCCTCCCCGCCATAGATTGTTTTGAGCTGATCGTCGGTGAGTCCCGCCGGCGCGCCGTCATACACCACGCGGCCTTCCGACATGCCGAGAATGCGGTCGGCAAATCGGCGC
>JAYWDM010000379.1:0-12090 GCA_043779885.1 Betaproteobacteria bacterium
CCCATGCCGTCGAGGCGTTCCCTGACATCGGGCAGGCGCACGATGCGGGCGGTTTGCGCAAATATTTTCTGCACGATCGCGGTCGGCGTGCCCGCCGGCGCGAACAAACCGTACCAGGTCGTAACCTCGTAGCCCGGCACGCCGGACTCGGCGACGGTCGGCACTTCGGGCAGCGACGCGATGCGCTTCGACGTGGTGACCGCAAGCGGCCGCAGCCGGCCTGCTTTCACGAAAGTAATCACCGCTGCCGTGGTGTCGAATGCGACCTGCACCTGGCCGCCGAGCAGGTCCTGCAACGATTGTCCCGTGCCCTTGTACGGAACGTGTACCAGATTCACGCCGGTCATGGTCTTGAATATTTCACCGGCGAGATGAGGTGTGCTGCCGTTGCCCGCGGAGGGGAAGGTGAGCTGGCCCGGTTTGGCTTTGGCGAGCGCGATCAGATCTTTCACCGTGCGCACGTCGAGCGACGGATGCACCACCAAAAGGTGGGGTACTGATGAAACACGGGTAATCGGCGCGAAGTCCTGGGCCGGGTCGAACGGGAGCTTGGCAAAGAGGCTCCACGCTATCGCATTGGTGGCGACGTGTCCCATCAGCAGCGTGTAGCCGTCGGGCGCCGCTTTCGCCACCAGGTCCGTGCCTATTATTCCGGTCGCGCCGGCACGGTTGTCGATGACGACCTGCTGGCCCCACGCTTCGGTCATTTTCGGCGTAACGAGTCGCGCCATTACATCGGTGCCGCCGCCGGGCGGGAAGCCGACGACCATGCGGATCGGCCTGGACGGATAATCCTGCGCGAGCGTGCCGCCGGCAACAATCACGCTTGCCAGCGCAAACAAAAATGACGGTGTCGCTTTACGCATGCTGAACCCCGTTTCGCGCGTCCGGTTGCGCGCTAATCGACCTTGATGTTGGCGGCTTTGACGATGCGCGCGTATTTCTCGGTCTCCGTGCGTATGAACGCGGCGAACTCCGCGGGTGAATTTCCGACGATGTCGGCGCCGACGCCCGAGATTTTATCCCGCGCGTCGGCTTGCCCGATCGATTTCACCATCTCATTGTTGAGCTTGTTGATAATGTCCTTGCTCACCGCGGCAGGCGCCACTATGCCCCACCAGGTGCTCATGTCAAAGCCCGGCACGCCGGCTTCCTCGATCGTCGGCATGTCCGGCAGCAGTGAAAACCGTTTCGCCGACGTGACGGCGAGCGCGCGCAGCTTGCCCTGGCGCACGTGATTGATGACCGGCGGCACCGCGTCGAAATCCATATGCACCTGGCCGGCGACGAGATCGACGATCGATTGCCCGCTGCCTTTGTACGGCACGTGCAGAATATCGACCTTGGCCTGCAGTTTGAACAACTCGCCGGCAAGATGCTGCACGGTGCCGGCGCCGGGTGAAGCGTACAGCAACTGGCCCGGCCGCGCCTTCGCCAGCGCGACGAGTTCCCTGACTGATTTGACAGGCACCGACGGATGCACGACGAGCAGGTTGGGGCCGATGGCGGCGAGCGAAACCGGCGCAAAATCCTTTTGCGCGTCGTACGGCAGCTTGGATACGAGCGACGGCAGGATTGAAATCGCCGCGATGTGCGCCATCATGATCGTGTAGCCGTCGGGGGCGGCCCTGGACAAAAGTTCCGCCGCCAGCTGGCCGCTTGCGCCGCCCCGGTTGTCGACGATGATCTGCTGGCCCAGTGCTTCGCCGAGCTTTTGCGCGACGATGCGGCCGATGATATCCGTGCCGCCCCCGGGCGGAAAACCGACCATCATGCGGATGGGCTTTGCCGGGTAGGCCTGGGCGCAGGCCGCGCCGTACGAACCTCCAAGCAACATTATCGTTGCCGCGACACCTGCGATTTTTTTCATGCGGTCTCCTTCGAGATGCCGATTATACGGGGCGATTTGCGCGTTCGCCGCTGTTTCCAGCAGGCCATGACTCGCGATCCCGTGCATGCGCATTGCAGGCGCAAATGCGGCGCGCTGCCGGTTCACGCTTTTTACAGCGCGCGGCGCACACGTTCCACTGCGCCGGAGATCAACGGCCAGAACAGCAGCACGAGCGCCAGCGTGGTGATCGAGCCGACCAGCCCATTCGACCAGAATACGCGCATATCTCCGCCCGCGCCTATCATCGACAGGCGGAAGGCGTCCTCCGCGCGGTTGCCGAGCACCAGCGCGAGCGTGAAAGGCGCTAACGGGATGCCGATCTTCTTGAACACGTAGCCGACGACGCCGAAACCCAGCATCAGCCAGATATCGAACATGGCATTCTGGATCGCGTAGGCGCCGACCGCGCAGGACACCACTATCATCGGCGCAATGGCGGAAAAGGGCACGCGCAGCACGGCGGCGAAAAGAGGCACCGTGGAGAGCACGATCACCAGTCCGACCAGATTGCCGAGGTACATCGAGGCGATCAGGCCCCACACGAAATCCTTGTGCTCGACGAACAGCAGCGGACCGGGATTGAGCCCCCACACCATCAGGCCGCCAAGCAGGATCGCCGCCGTGCCGGAGCCGGGAATGCCGAGTGCCAGCATCGGCAGCAGCGCCGCCGTGCCGGACGCGTGCGCGGCCGTCTCCGGTGCGAAGACGCCCTCGATACGTCCCTTGCCGAAACTTTCCTTGTCCTTGGAAAAGCGTTTCGCCAGGTTATAGCCCATGAACGACGCGGCGATCGCGCCGCCCGGCGTGATGCCCAGCCAGCAACCGATCGCGGAGGAGCGCAGGAGCGTCACCCAGTATCGTGGCAGATCTTTCCACACTTTGAGCACCACGCGCAGGCTGATTTTTGCGGCGTGTCCGCGCAATGCCAGGCGCTCCTCCATGGTCAGCAGGATTTCGCTGATGCCGAAGAGACCGATTACCGCGACAAGAAAATTGATGCCCCGATACAGCTCGCTCCAGCCGAAGGTCATGCGTAATTGGGCCGATACGGTGTCCATGCCGATGCCGGCGAGCAGGAGGCCGAGCGACATGGAAATGAGGGTCTTGTGCTTTTCCTCGCGCCCCAGTCCCACGAACGAGCAGAAGGTGAGCAGATAAACCGCGAAGAATTCCGGTGGCCCGAAGCGCAATGCGAACGAGGCGATGCCGGGCGCGAGAAAGGTGATCAGCAGCACGGCGACCAGCGAACCGATGAACGACGACGTGAAAGCGGCGGTGAGCGCCTCGGCGGCGCGGCCTTGCTGCGCCATTGGATACCCGTCGAAGGTGGTCGCCACCGACCAGGCCTCGCCGGGAATATTAAACAGAATCGAGGTGATCGCCCCGCCGAACAGCGCGCCCCAGTAGATACACGACAGCATGACGATTGCTGAGGTGGGATCCATGGTGAAGGTGAGCGGCAGCAGTATGGCCACGCCGTTCGGTCCGCCCAGGCCCGGCAGCACGCCCACGAAAATGCCGAGCACGAGCCCAACCACCATCAGCGACAGTATTTTGAACGTCAGCAGTACGTGAAACCCGTGCAGCAGAAGACCGAGCGCTTCCATGGTGTTTTCTGCTAGTGGCCGAACAGGGCTTCGAGCGGCCCCTTGGGCATGATCACGTCGAACGCCACTTCGAACGTGATGAACATGGCAAGCGTGAAGACGAAGCTGGTGAGCAGCGACTTCCACAGCGCGATGCGCCCGATGAAGCGCATGAAGCCGGCCACCAGCAGCAGGCTTGCGATATACAGCCCGAGCCACTGGGTGACGAGACAAAACAGGCTGGTCGGCACGAACACCTGCAGCACGCGGCGCAGCTGGTCGCGGGTAACGAAGGTTGCGCCCGCGCCGGCCGGATTGCGCAGGGCTCCGACGAGGCCGTAGAGGCTGGCGGCGCCCAGGATGACCGAAAGATAGAACGGGAAGTAGCCCGCGCGCGGCCCGTCCGGCGCCCAACCCATGCCGGTGCGCCAATTATCAAAGGCCATCAGCGCCGCGAAAGCCAGCAGCAATAACGAGGTGACGATCTCGACGCTGCGGGTGCTGGCCACCGCGGGTGAGTCGCTCGCGGGCGCGGCCGGATCCTCGACGACGATTTCGTTTTCAAATTCAGCCATAGCCTAATCTCCATGCGGCGAAACCTGCACCCTGCCCCGGCACGCCGGGAGGCGCAGGGTGCATTACGCGCACGATTCAGTTGGCGACGAATCCCGCTTCGGTCATCAGGCTCTTGTTCAGCGCTTCGTCCGTTTCGAGGAATTTCAGCATGTCGGAACCGGTCAGGAATATCGGCTTCAACGCCTGCTTTTCCAGGTAATCCTTGAAGTCCGCGGTCTGTGCAACTTTCCTGAACAGGTCGACGTAGAACGCGGTCTGCTCGGGCGTCACCTTGCCCGGCAGGAACATCGCGCGCAACATCAGATACTGCACGTCGAGCCCTTCCTCCTTGCAGGTCGGAATATCGTTCCAGGACTGGGTGTCCGTGACCCTGGTCTTGTAACCGATGCGCTCCTTGTCGAACACGCACAGCGCCCGCACCTGCCCGGCGCGCCACACTTCAAGGTTTTCCGACGGATTGTTGACGTTGGCCGCGGTGTGATTGCCGACGAGCTGCGTTGCCGCCTCGCCGCCGGATTTGTACGGCAGATAGGCGAATTTCGCGCCGGTTTTTTTCTCCATGAACACGGTGAGGACGTGGTCCTCGCGCTTCGAGCCGGTACCGCCCATCTTGAACGGCGGATTGGCGGCCTTCGCGGCGGCGATGAATTCCTTCACGTTCTTGTAGGGCAGCGTGGTGTTGTCCCACAGCACGAACTGGTCGAGCGCGATGACGGACACCGGCGAGAGTTCGCGCCAGTCGAAGGGAATCTTGGCCGACAGCGGCAGCATATAGATCAGCGAGTAGGCGATGAGGACCTTGTGCGGGTCGCCAGGGCTGGCTTTCATGTACATCAGCGCCTCGGCGCCCGATGCCCCGCCCTTTAACGTGACCACCATCGGTTGCTTCATCAGTTGATTCTTCTGGATCGCGGCTTGCATCATTCGCGCCATCTGGTCGGAGGCCCCGCCGGCGCCCGCGGCAACGACGATTTCGACCGGCTTGGTCGGCTGCCAATCGGCGGCGGTTGCGGCGGGCACAGTCAAAGCGCCCGCCAGCGCTGCAGCGCAAAGCGGCAGCCGGGTAATTTGGTTCAGTCTATTGCGGATCGATTGCGGCATGATGGCTCCTTTGAGTTTGCACTCTGCTTCGGTTGGCATGGCAGCGTTTTGCGGCGCGATAGTTTATCAGGCGGATCCGGTTCGTGACGGCGGTGCTTGCGGCGCCGCGATATTCATATGGCGAAGCCGGCTTCCTGTGCTTTGCGCAGTTGGTACTCACGGCCGGCCAGCATATCATCGAGCGTGCCGAACGCATTGGTATAGTGGCCCTTGAAACCTTTGGCTTCGATGCGCCTGAACAGGTTGCCGAAATCGAGATCGCCGTCGCCCGGCTTGAGATGTTGTTCCTTGCCGAGCCGTACGCAATCGGCGAGGCGTACTTCGCCGACGCGTGAAAAGTCGATCGCGTCGATGAACCCGTCGACGCCGTCCGGCACCAGGTGGGCATGGTTCGCGGTGAATGACATGCGAAAATTCGGCGACTTGATGCGGTCGAAATAGTACATCCATTCGGCTACGGTGTGCGCGAGGTAATGCACTTCGGCGTCGGCCGGCTCGCTGTTGAGGTTCTCGAGGTAAAGCACCGCGCCCTTCTTTTCGGCGTAATCGACCATGCGCTGCAGCCGCGCGCAGCCGGCCTCCACGCGCATCTCGACATCGGAGGTGAAATGATAGCCGGCGTGCACCACGATCCATTGCGCGCCGAGTTTGGGATAGATATCGATATAGCTCTTGAGATAGGCATCGACCGCGTCGGCCACGTACGGCGAATATTCCGCGACGTTGACCGCCGACAGGGTATGCAGCCCGAGTGTGACGCCGCGTTTGGCGGCAAGCTCGCGCACGGCGGCGGCGCGCTTATCGTCGAACGCCGTGACGGCGTTGGCGGCGGTATCGAGCTGGATGTCGATATAGCGCACACCGTTGTTTGCCGCCCACTCGATGCCGTCCTCGAGCTTGATGCGGCGGCCGAGGTCGATGCCGATGCGGTCACGCAGACTCAATGCTTGCTCCTCGCCGACTTGTTTTGACTGCCGGGGAAAATCACTGTCCGGATACGCCGCGCTTTCCCCCGCTTGATGCGCGAAACTCTACCACATCATGGCGCGGCGGCTGGCGGCCTCGCCTGCGCGACAACGCGTAAGAGGGTGCCTTGGGGGGCAAGAGCGTGTCCATGATGCGGGGGGTATTCCATTTTGCAAGGCGCCCCAGGTTGGCGGTTACGCGACGCTCAGCTTGGCCGCCGGTTTATTGCCGGCGGAAATTTTGGTTGAAACCAGATAATCCATCGCCGCCGCGGTACCGCCTTTTTTGTGCGGCACTCCCGCGACGGCAAGCCCCATTTCGACGCCGGCCAGCGTGCCCGCGAGCATGAGGTCGTTGAAGTCGCCCAGATGCCCGATGCGGAACACTTTGCCCGCGACCTTGCCGAGCCCGCTGCCGAGCGACATGTTGAAGTTGTCGAGAACGATCTTGCGGAAGTCGGCTTCGTTGCGGCCGTCGGGAAGCATTACGGCAGTCAGCGCGCTCGAATATTCCGCGGGATTCAGGCACAGGATTTCGAGGCCCCACGCGCGAACCGCGCGGCGCGTCGCTTCCGCGTGGCGATCGTGGCGCCTGAACACGTTGTCGAGGCCCTCTTCGTGCAGCATCAATAGCGCTTCACGCAAACCATACAGCAGATTGGTCGCCGGTGTGTACGGGAAAAACCCGGTTTTATTGGGTCCGAGCATGTCCTCCCAGCTCCAGTACGACTTCGGCAGGCGGGACGACTTCGCCGCCGCGAGCGCTTTGTCGCTGACCGCGTTGAACGACAGCCCCGGCGGCAGCATCAGGCCTTTCTGCGAGCCGGCCACGGTCACATCGACGCCCCATTCGTCATGGCGATAGTCGATCGAACCGAGCGACGAAATCGTATCGACCATATAGAGCGCCGGATGCTGCGCGCGATCGATCGCCTTGCGCACTTCACCGATGCGCGAGGTGACGCCAGTCGACGTTTCGTTGTGCACCACGCACACGGCTTTGATCTCGTGCTGCGGATCCGCGGCGAGGCGCGCCTCAATGGCGGCAGGATCCGCCCCGTGCCGCCAATCTCCTTTTATGAACTCGGGCGCGAGTCCGAGCTTGTTCGCCATGCTGTGCCACAACGTCGCGAAGTGGCCGGTTTCGCACATCAGCACGCGGTCGCCCGCCGATAACGAATTGACGAGCGCCGCTTCCCACGCACCGGTGCCGGAGGCCGGAAAAATGACGACGGGCGCAGCGGTCCTGAACACGGCCTTGAGTCCCGTCAGCACGTCCTGGCCGAGTTTCTGGAAGGTGGGGCCGCGATGATCGATGGTTGCGTTGTCGATCGCGCGCAGCACGCGGTCGGGCACGTTGGTCGGGCCCGGAATTTGCAGGAAATGGCGTCCGTTGATTGCGCTCATGGCGGCCTCGTTGGATAGGTGCCGGACGATGCACCGTCCGGCAGATTGGACAGTCCCGCAGATTAGTTAAGTTGCAACGGGGCGTCAACCCGCGAATAATTGGCGTTCCGATGACCACCGCGACCATCAAGATGCATCCGCTCGCGAATGCGAGCCCGCTCGCGAGGCGGCTCAAGCGCGAAATACAGGGCGAAGTGTTGTTCGACGCGTATTCGCGCGGGCGCTATGCGACTGACGCATCGATTTATCAGATCGAACCGATCGGCGTCGTCATTCCGAAAACCGAGCGTGACGCCGGCATTGCGTTGCAAATTGCGCGCGAAGAGGGCGTCGCCGTCTTGCCGCGCGGCGGCGGCACCTCGCAATGCGGGCAGACGGTCGGCGCGGCGCTCATCATCGACAGCAGCAAGTACCTCAAGCAGATTTCCTTGTTCGACCGCGAGGCGCGTACGGTATGCGTGCAGCCCGGCGTGGTGCTCGATCAACTCAATGCGTGGCTCAGGCCGCACGGCCTTTGGTATCCGGTCGACGTGTCGACCAGCGCGCAGGCGACCCTCGGCGGCATGGCGGGCAACAACAGTTGCGGCTCGCGTTCGATCCGTTACGGCAACATGGTGCACAACGTGCGCGCGATCGAGGCGGTGCTCGCCGACGGCGCTGAATTCGAGTTCGGCGACGCGCCCGCCGATCTTGCGCGCTGCAATGCGCCCGCCGGTTACATCGAGCTGGTAAAAAAAATCCGCGCCATCGCCGCGCGCGAAGCGGAGGAAATCGAGCACCGGTTTCCCAAGGTATTGCGGCGCGTCGGCGGCTACAACCTCGACACCGTCAGCGGCGCCGGGCATAACATGGCACATCTGCTGGTCGGCTCGGAAGGCACGCTCGCGTATTCAAAGCGCATCCACCTGAATTTGTCGCTGCTCCCCACGCACAAAGCGCTGGGCATCTGCCACTTCCCGACGTTTTACGGGGCGATGGAGGCGCCGCGGCATATCGTCAAACTGAAGCCGGCGGCGGTCGAACTCGTCGATCGCACGATGATCGGGCTCGCGCGCGCGAATCCCGCCTTCCGGCCCATCGTCGACCGCTGCGTGAAGGGCGATCCGGACGCCATCCTGCTGGTCGAATTCGCGGGTGACGGGCGTGATGAACAACTGGCGGACCTCAGGCGGCTCGTCGAACTGATGGGGGAACTGGGGTTGCCCGGGAGCGTGGTGGAAGTCATCGACCCCGCGCTGCAGCGCGACTTCTGGGAAGTGCGCAAAGCGGGGCTCAACATCATGATGTCGATGAAAGGCGACGGCAAGCCGGTCTCGTTCATCGAAGACTGCGCGGTGCCGCTCGAGCACCTGGCCGAATACACGGATCGTCTCACGCGCGTGTTCGAGAAACACGGCACCAAAGGCACCTGGTACGCGCACGCATCCGTCGGCTGCCTGCACGTGAGGCCCATCCTCAACATGCGCGAGGACGGCGCGCAGAAAATGCGCGCGATCGCCGAAGAAGCCGCGCAGATGGTGCGCGAATATAAAGGCGCGTACTCGGGCGAGCACGGCGACGGGCTGGTGCGTTCGGAATGGATTGCGCCGATGTTCGGACCGCGCATCACGCGTGCGTTCGGGGAAATCAAGGATCTCTTTGACCCGCGGGGCCTGATGAATCCGGGCAAGATCGTGCGGCCGTCGAAAATGGACGACCGCACGCTGTTCCGCTTCAAGCCGGGTTACGCGACGCGCAAAATCGACGCGGTGCTCGACTGGTCCGAACACCTGGCCGGCGCGGGCCAGCACGGGGACGGCTTCGCCAAAGCGGTCGAGATGTGCAACAACAACGGCCATTGCCGCAAGTTCGACGCCGGCACCATGTGCCCGTCATTCCGCGCCACGGGGGATGAAATGCACCTTACGCGGGGCCGCGCCAACACGCTGCGCCTCGCCCTCTCCGGACAGTTGCCGGTGAAAGCCGGCGAGGACGCCTTCACGTCGCGGGAAATGTTCGACACGCTGGATTTGTGCGTGTCGTGCAAAGGCTGCAAGCGCGAATGTCCGACCGGTGTGGACATGGCGAAGATGAAAATCGAGTTTCTGCACCATTACCGCAAGCGTCACGGCCTCGGCCTGAAGGAGCGGCTGATCGCTTACCTGCCGCGCTATGCGCCGTGGGCGGCGCGGCTCGCGTGGCTGGCGAACCTGCGCGACACGGTGCCCGGCCTCGCGCTGCTGGCGGAAAAATACACGGGCTTCAGCGCGAAACGCGCGCTGCCGCGCTGGCGCGGCGACGTGTTTTCGGCGCGGCCCGGCATTGCGCAGGGCGGCGGCAACATCAATGGCGAGGTCGTGCTGCTCGTCGATACTTTCAACAACTATTTCGAGCCCGAAAATGCGCGCTCGGCGCTGGCGGTGCTGCGTGCAGCGGGATATCTCGTGCACCTGCCGCGCGCTACCAAGGGCGCGCGTCCGCTGTGTTGCGGGCGGACATTTCTCGCGGCCGGCCTGGTCGAGGAAGCCCGCGTCGAAGCCCAGCGCATGATCGACGCGCTCAAGCCCTTTATCCAGCGCGGCGTGCCGGTGATCGGGCTCGAACCGGCGTGCCTCCTGGGCCTGCGCGACGAGTTCATCTCGATGCTGCCGGGCGCGGACAGCGCGGCGCTCGCGCTCAACGCGATGCTGTTCGAGGAATTTCTCGCGCGCGAGGCACAAGCGGGCAGGCTCAGGCTCAAACTCAAAAGCCTGCCGCAGAAGAAAGCGCTGCTGCACGGCCATTGCCATCAGAAGGCGTTCGATGTCATGCCTGCCGTGCAACGCGCATTGCGGCTGGTGCCGGAACTGGAGGTGGAGGTTATCGAATCCAGTTGCTGCGGCATGGCCGGCAGTTTCGGTTATGAAGTGCGGCACTACGACGTGTCGATGAAAATGGCTGAAGCGAGCCTGTTGCCGAAAGTGCGTGCCGCCGGCGCCGATACGCTGATCGTCGCCGACGGCACGAGCTGCCGCCATCAGATTCACGATGGCGCGCAACGCGACGCGGTGCACGTCGCGCGGGTGCTGCATGCGGCGCTGGCATAGTTTCGTGATTGGCTCGGCGTGTGTCCGGCCGACCGGCCCGCGGGCCTTGCGCCAGGACCAACGGCCCCGCGCAAATTGCCGTGCGCAGGCTGCCTTGAACAGGGTGATTTGCATCTGCCCGCCGATGCCGGATTCTTGACCGCCGTCCTTGACAGGATCACGCGCAGCCCCTAGCCTGCGCACACTTCAAAAAACGGAAACAGCGCCGATGAGCGCAGTTCTGCAATCTTCCGGTGGAGTCGCCGCCAAACCTGCCGCTGCCAGCGAATGGCTTCTGGAGGTCGAGGACCTGCACGTCCACTTCGTGACCTCGCGCGGCGTGGTGCGCGCGGTCGAAGGCATTTCCTACAAGGTCAGGGCGGGGGAGGTCGTCGCTCTGGTCGGCGAATCCGGCTGCGGCAAGTCCGTGTCGTCACTCGCGATCATGCGGCTTTTGGCCGAACCCGCCGGTCGCATAGTCGGCGGCCGCATACTGTTCCAGGGCCGCAATCTGCTCACGCTTTCGAAAGATGAAATGCGCGAGATCCGCGGGCGCGATATCGCGATGATCTTTCAGGAGCCGATGACATCGCTGAATCCCGTATTGACCATCGGTTTTCAGATCATGGAGCCGCTGCAGATTCATCTCCGCATGCGAGAGGCGGCGGCACGCGGCCGCGCGCTCGAGCTCCTGAAGATGGTCGGCATTCCCGACCCGGAACGCCGGCTCGACCAGTATCCGCACCAGTTTTCGGGCGGCATGCGCCAGCGTGTGATGATCGCGATCGGGCTGGCGTGCAATCCCAAACTTCTGATTGCCGACGAGCCGACCACCGCGCTCGATGTCACGATCCAGGCGCAGATCCTCAAGCTGATGAAAGACCTCTCGCGCGACCTGGGCATCGCGCTCGTCATCATTACGCACAATCTGGGCGTGGTTGCGCGTTACGCGGACCGCGTCAACGTGATGTATTCGGCGCGTATCGCCGAGCAGGGCACGGCGCGGGAACTTTTCGCGCGGCCGCTGCATCCCTATACGGCGGGTCTGCTGCGCTCGGTGCCGCGCCTCGATCGGCCGCGCGGCCGCAGGCTCGAAACCATCGACGGCATGCCGCCGAATCTGCTCGATCCGCCGGTCGGCTGCCGCTTCGCGCCGCGCTGCCCGGCCAGCATGGACGCGTGCACTGCGAGCACGCCGCCGCTTGCCGAAGTCGAAACGGCGCACTGGACTGCGTGCGTGCGCGGCGCGGAAATGGCGCGCGTCGGCGCGGTCGGCCTCGGTCTGCAAAGCGCGAATCCGCAGCCGCCCGAAGCAAAACCGATTGCGGGCGGCGAGCCGCTCTTGAGGGTGCACGATCTGCGCACGTACTTCGAGGTCGGCGCGGGCATGCGGCTCGTGCGGCCGACCCACGCCGTGGTGCGCGCGGTCGACGGTTTGTCGTTCGAGATCCGGCGCGGCGAAACGGTCGGGCTCGTCGGCGAATCGGGTTGCGGCAAAACAACCGTCGGGCGCACGCTGT
>JAYWDM010000380.1:0-4408 GCA_043779885.1 Betaproteobacteria bacterium
CCGTTCGCGGAAACGCTGGAAGCGCTGATCGCGCTGCAGACCGCGGGCAAGATCCGCCACTATGGAGTGAGCAATCTCGATCTTGCCGACATGCAGGAAATGTGGCCGCTCGCGGGCGGCGCCGCGATAGCGGCCAACCAGCTGCTCTACAATCTTGCGCGGCGCGGCATCGAATGGGATTTGCTGCCGTGGCTGCGCGCGCGGCGCGTGCCGGTCATGGCTTATTCGCCGCTCGAGCAGGCGCGCTTGCCCGGCAACGCGCAGCTCATGGCATTTGCGCGGAAGCACGGCATGTCGCCCGCGCAGGCAGCACTTGCATGGCTGCTTGCCAGCGATGATGTCATCGTCATTCCGAAGTGCGGCAGCCGCCAGCGGCTGCGGGAGAATGCCGGCGCCCTCGATCGCCTGCTGACGACGGCGCAACTCGCGGAACTTGACCGCGTGTTCCCGCCGCCTGCCGGTCCGCGCGCGCTGGAAATGCTTTGAAGCCGTTTACAGGATGCAACGTGTGAACGAAGCGGCGCGGGCAGATTTTCCGCTATCATCCCGTGATCGCAGCGACAGGCAAAGGGCGCCAACCAATGGCAGCGCGTCACACCGGCTTTTCCATGCTGGAAATGATGGTGGTCATCGCGATCATCGGCATACTGGCGTTAATGGCGGCGCCCAGTTTTCAGGACCAGATCGTGCGGGACCAGATCAATAACGCACTGCCATTGGCCGACATTGCAAAAACGCCCAATGCGCTGGCGTGGGCCGCCGTGCAGACCTTTCCTCCCGACAACGCGGGCGCCGGACTTCCGGCTGCCGACAAAATCGTCAACAATGCGATCAGCGCGGTTGCCGTTCAGGATGGATCGATCCATATCACCTTCGGTAACCGCGCAAACGGTCTCATCGCCGGCAAGTTACTCACCCTGCGCGCCGCGGTGGTGGAAGACGCGCCGATCGTCCCGGTGACGTGGGTATGCGGTTACGCCGAAGCGCCCGACAAAATGACCGTCAAAGGCCAGAACAAAACCAATATTCCCGCGAATTTCCTGCCGTTCAGTTGCCGCGCGCGGGTCGCGAAGAAATAAAATTCCGGCACCCGCGCTGATGCGCGCAGTCCGCATTATCCTAAAAACGGGAATTCAGCCACGGAATCACACGGACGCGCAACGGCCTATATGGTCACGTCACTTCACCCGGAAGGTGGTGCACTGCGGAGCCAGATTTGGCTGATTTTTCCGTGCCTTTCCGTGTGGTTCCGTGGCCAATCACGGTTTCTGGGATTATTATTTTCCTGCGCCCCGCCGGTGGCCGGCGCTATTGAGGCCGCTGGCCCCTGATCTGTACGCGATGCATCATGCGCCGTTCGCTCGCGTCAAAAGGGTCACGCCGGTGTATCAGGCAGCGATTGTCCCAGATCAGCGTGTCGCCCAGGCGCCATTCGTGACCCCAGACGAACTGCGGCTGCGACGCATGCGCCCATAATTCGTCGAGTTGCCGTTCGCTCTCGGCGAGCGGCAGTCCGACGATATAAGCATTGCGTCGCCGTCCGAGGTACAACGCCCGCCTGCCGGTTGCCGGATGGACGCGAAAAACCGGGTGCCGCGCGCCCGGTGCATGGCGTGGATCCGCGACTTCCCCGAACCCCTTGCGCAACTGCCCGCCGCTGTTATACGTCTCGTCGTGGATGATCTGTTTGCCGTCGAGCGCGCGGCGGGTCGCATCGGGCAGGGTGTCGTAGGCGAGATACTGATTGGCGAAATAAGTATTGCCGCCGGCCGGCGGCACTTCCAGCGAGTGCAGGATCGCATACGATACCGGCGTGTCCCGGTAAGACATGTCGGTGTGCCAGATCGCTTCGCCGGCGCCAAGATTGCCTTTGGGCTGTCCGTCTTCGACGATGTTGGAAATTACGAGGATGTCGGGATATTCGTCGATGTACGGTTTGCCGATGATGCTCATGCCCGGCGGCTCGAGTTCCCCGAAGCGCTTGCCGAACGCGATGAGTTGCGGGTCGGTAATCGACTGGCCCCTGAGCACCACTACCTGATGGTCATGAAGAGCCTGCTCGACCGCCGCGAACATTGCATCGCTCAGGTTGATGAGATCAACGCCGCGTACCTCCGCTCCGCACGCCTTGCCCGAGGGGATCACCGCGATTTCTTCGCGTCCGCTTCGTGGCTGCGCGGATAACTGCGTTGCGTGCATTGCTTCCTCCTTCGCATCAAACCTGCGTATCATGCGTCTGACTTGCAAGATACCGCAAATCGAACCCTGCCACAATTCGCGGAAGGATTTACCCGTGAAGTCTGCCGCCGGTCCGGCATTTTTGATTTGCGCGTGCGCGCTGCTGGCCGCGGCAAATACGTGCGCCGACAACTATCCCGTACGACCGGTGCGCGTGATCATTCCATTCGCCGCCGGCGGCACGTTTGATCTCGTCGGACGCGTCGTTGCGCAGAAATTGAGTGACTTGTGGGGGCAGCAGGTGGTGGCGGACAACCGGCCCGGGGGCGGCACCCTCATTGCGACCGAACTCGTCGCCAGGTCGAATCCGGACGGCTACACGATGTACCTGTCACCCAATTCGCTCGCCGCGAATCCCGCGCTGCACGCAAAGCTGCCCTATGCGCAGCGCGACCTGCAACCCGTAGTCCTCATTGCCGCGCAACCCATGGCCCTGGGCGCCCACCCGTCATTCAGGGCAAGTTCAATCAAAGACCTGATCGATCTGGCCAAGGCAAACCCGGGGAGCATCAACTACGGCACCGCCGGAATCGGCAGCGGCGGCCACCTGGCGGGAGAAATCTTCAAATCGATGGCCGGCATCGATCTGACCCACATCAGTTACAAGGGCGGCAACGTGGCGATGCTGGAGGTCATGGCGAACCAGATCAATCTGGTCATGACCGGACTGCCGAACCTGTTGCCGCAGCTAAGGGCCGGCCGGCTCAGGATACTCGCGATCACCGATTCGAAACGCTCGGCGGTGGCGAAAGAGATTCCCGCCATCGCCGAGACCGTGCCGGGCTACGAGTTTCGGAACTGGTTCGGATTGGTAGTCGCGCGCGGCACGCCCGCCGCCCTCGTTCGTCGCATCAACACCGACGTCAATCGGATACTCGATGGCGGCGATACACGACAGCGTCTGCTCGATCAGGGTTTCGACGTGTTGGGCGGAACGACGGATGAATTCGAGCGCGTCATCAAAACCGACACCGTCAAGTTCGCCAGGGTCATCAATGGGTCGGGCATAAAAAGCAACTGACCGGGCGCTGCGGCGCATCCGCGAGGCAGCCGTCGCTTGGTGTCAGCGGCGAGACAGGGCTGGAACTACCGCAGCGAGTTGCTGGACACCAGGGATGGCGCGGCGCCGGGCCGGGCGCCTGATTCGGTTTCGGTTATACGGGAACTGGCAACCCATCCTGCAGTGCCGGCGCGGGATCTGGAGTTCCAGTAGATCACTTCGGTGAATTCGCCGTGTTCGGCATACGCTTCAAGACGGTCGTTCGCCACGACGAAGACATTGCCCAATTGGCACTGCTTGTCCGGCGCGGTATGGAAATACAGGCGGCCTTCGCCAACCACCCTGCGCGCCGACTGCCCGGCTGCGATGGATTCTTTCTCCTGCTCCGCTTTCTCGAACACCGCCGGACACACGTCGGTAGTCTGCGCATGCGCGGTCAGTGTGTACGCCATCAGGCATGCGAACAACAGCCGGTTCAGAATATTCATGTGCGCCTTTCTCCAATACACCGCTGCAGGCGAGTCGCGACACCAATTGCCGCCGCAGGTGCGGATTACGTTCATCCCGTGAGGGTCCGTGTCCCGGAAAAAGGATCTCGCACGCTGCGCAATCCACCGGGAACCGTGCATCAGTTTGCGCGCAAACGCATGCCGCGATCGGACGAAAACATGCGCAGATTCGCCGCTATTCCTTGCTTATCGGGCTTTACGTAACTCGACGCTGCCGTGCAGGGCGCGCGATTGCGCCGGTTGCGCGGACCGCATGGTCTAGAATGCGTGCATGCCCGGTCTTGAAATCTTCGGCATCCTGATGCTGGCGGGAGTTGCATGGCTGTGGCTCGACAGCCTGAAAGCGCGCGAAATCGCGGTGCGCGCCGCGCGCGCCGCGTGCATGGCCGACGGTCTGCTGCTGCTCGATGACACCGTCGCAATCTCCAACCTGAAACCGGCGCGCGATGACGATGGTCATGTCAAGCTGCAACGCGCTTACAATTTCGAATACAGCGACACCGGCAACAACCGCCTCACCGGCAGCATCGTTCTGCTGGGCCACCGCGTGATGCTGCTCAACGTGGGGGTGCGACTTCCACCCGACGTGCGCACGCTGCACTGACGAACCACGCCGGCCCGGCCGGATGCGGGACGGCAGGAAACCTCACCCTGCCCTCCC
>JAYWDM010000381.1:0-4404 GCA_043779885.1 Betaproteobacteria bacterium
GTTCGCTGGCGGGGCATAGTCGCTGCAACCGCTACGGGCTCTGCCTCAATGTGAATGGCAGGCTTTACGATGCGCTCGATGACGGCGCGTTTATCGCCCTCCTGCAGCCCGCGACCGCGCACCTGGTCTTCGACCGCAGCAATCCCGCCGGCGTGGCGAAGAAATTTCTGGCCTGGCTTGCCGCCAATCCGCGCTATTGGCCGGGAGTGGCCCGGTGGACGGCGGCGATGACGTGGCGAATGAAAGCCGACCTCATGGCGGCGCGCGGCCGGGTGCACACGCTCTCGTTTCTGGTGCACGGCTTCATGGATGCGCGCGCGCTCGAGAAAGAGCGCATCGATGCGTGCGTGTTCAAGACGATGACGCAGGATGGCCCGGTATCGATGTGCCTGCACAACGCGCGGCGTGACAGTTTCATCCTCAAGCCGGTTCGCCTGATGACGGCGTCCGGCGAGCGGTACTGGCAACCGCTCAGCGGGGCGCTCAGCGCGGGCGCGATCCCGGTCGCGATGCCGGCGCCGCCTGGACGAAAGCAGGCCAGGGGCCGCCTGCGCCAGGCGATCGCCGCCCCGCGGGCTAACTGAAATGCTGTCAATCACACGACGCGGCGCGACCACATTGGCGTTGCTGGTCGCTTTGTTCAGCGGGGCGTGCATATCCGCGGCGCGGGCAGACGATCCGCCAGCCGACCCGTACGAGCCCTGGGCGCGCGTGCTTGCCAAATTCGTCAACGCGCGCGGCGAGATTGACTTTCACGCGCTGGCGCGCGAGCGTACCGACCTTGACGATTTCCTCGCTTATGTTGCGCGAGTGAGCCCGAACACGAACCCCGCGTCGTTTGCGAGCCGCGATGCAAAGCTCGCCTATTACATCAATGCGTACAACGCCATCGCGATGTTCAACGTCATCGATGCTGGTTTTCCGCGCCGCCTGTCCGGGTTCACCAAGTTGAAATTCTTCGCTTTCAAGCTGTTTGCCGTCGGCGGCGAGCGCATATCGCTCTACACGTTCGAAAACGACGTTATCCGGCCGCTGGGGGACGAGCGGGTGCATTTTGCGCTGAACTGCATGGCGACGGGCTGCCCGCGATTACCGCAGGTGCCGTTCCGGGCCGGCGATCTGGACCAGCAACTCGACGCGGAAACGCGCAGGTTTTTTGGCGAGCAACGCAATTTGCAGATAGAGCCGGAGCGCAAGCTGGTGCGCGTGTCGAGCCTGCTCGAGTTCTATACCGATGATTTTCTCGCGCGGGCGCCGACGCTGATCGCGTACATCAATCGTTACGCGGGCACGCCGGTTCCGGCCGGCTACGACGTCGAATTCATCGACTACGACTGGACGGTCAACGACCAGCACCGCGAAACCGGGAGTTCCGCGCCGGACGCTTGAAGCGCAGGCGGCTTACTCGGGCTTGATGCCGGCCGCCTTCGCGACTCTCGCCCATTTTTCGGTTTCGGCGCGGATGTAGGCGCCGAACTCTTCAGGCGTGCCCGCGACGACTTCCGCGCCGTCGTTGGCCAGCCGCGCAACGATCGCCGGGGTGCGCAGGACCGCGACGGTTTCCCGGTTCAGGCGCGTGATAATTTCCTGCGGCGTGCCCGTCGGCGCGAGCAGCCCGTACCACTGCAGGGATTCGTACCCCGGCACGCCGGATTCCGCGATGGTCGGCACGTCGGGCGCGTTGGCGACGCGCCTCGCGCTGGTCACGCCCAACGCGCGCAATTTGCCGCTGCGCACGTGCGGCATCGTGCCCAGCATGGAGGCGACCGTGACCGATACGTGGCCGGCCACCAGCGCAAGGATCGATTCGCCGCCGCCGCGGTACGGCACGTGCAGCATGCGCGTGCCCGTCATGTAGAGAAAGAGTTCCATGCCCATTTCGGGATTGGTGCCGAAGCCGGGTGACGAGAAGGAAACATCACCCGGGCGCGCTTTTGCGATTGCGACCAGTTCCTTCACATTGCGCGCCGGAAACGACGGATGCACCGCCAGCACCAGCGTCTGTATCGCCGCCTGCGTGATGGGGGCGAAGTCGCGCAGCGCATCGTAAGGCACGTGCTTGAAAGTCGCCGGGTTGATCGCGAGCGTGCTGATCCCCATCACCAGCGTATAGCCGTCGGGCGCCGCTTTCGCCGCCAACTCATGACCGATCATGGTGCTCGCACCGGCGCGATTGTCCACGATCACCTGCTGGCCGAGGCGCTCCGACAACCCCGGCGCGATCGATCGCGCGACAATGTCGGCGCCGCCCGGCGGCGAGGTGGCGACGATGATGCGTACCGTCCGTGCGGGGTAAGCCGGCTGGGCAAGCGCGTCGGGCAGCGCCGACACCAGCAGCAAACCCGCGAAGAGGCCGGCGATGGCGGATAACGGTGTGGTTCGCACGTAACGTCTGAGCACGAGCCGCAGCCGGTCGCTCACATGCGGCAGCAGCTTCTGCGACCATGGCGTGGCGGACGCCTCCTGCCATGCCGCTGACGCGCAGACCGCGGGCGTGGTCAGGTGGTAGGTCGCGACGTATTTGAGGCCGGCGCCGGGAGACTGGAAGCGGCGCGCGCTGATTACGCCGGGCAGCGCCGCGAGGCGCGGCAAATGCTCGGTGTCATACCATGCATTGAATTCGGCATCGACGTCGGGCGCAACGTTCATGGCGGATACGAGCAGACCCTGCGCATCGTCCGGCGCCACGCGGTCGCCGGGCGCAAGCTGGGTGCAGTTGAATCGGCACAGGCGCTTGCACTTGCGCACCAGCATGCGCGTTGCCCATGGCGAGAAATGCTCCGGCGAAACCGCGCGGTACTCGGGTTTCTTCAATACGTCCAGACTCTCGAGATCGTACAGGGCCAGCGAAATCCGGGGATTTTCCGCGCCGATCCAGCGCACGCCGTTGATGAAGCCCTGAATGCGCAGGCGTTCCGGAATGTGCTCGGTATCGTACCAGTCGTCGAACTCATCCTGCGCGGCGGCCGAGGAATCGAAGCCGCCCCCCAGCAGTCCCAGCGGTTGGCTCATGCGCTCTTCTCCATCGGCGCCGGCGATCAACTGCCCGGCTGGTCGTGAATTTCGGGAAAGTAGAGCTCCTTCCACGAGCCCGGCCGGATCTTGATGTAGCCCGCGTCAAACATGAAGTCGGCGTATTTCTGGACGTTGCGCGGCGTGGTGGTGAACTGGATGTTTGTGTCGTCGAGCTGCTTCTGAATATCGGCCACCGTGCTTTTCTTGTCGCCCGACACGGCGAGGTATACCTGCGCCGCCCACTTCTTGTCCTTGTTAAGGAGCGCGATTGCCTCGGTGAACGCCGCCAGCGCGGCTTTGTAAGTCCGCGGGTTCGCATTGCGGAACTTGCTGCTCGAGAAGATGTTGGAGAACGTCGCCGGTCCGCCGAGTACGTCGTCCGAGCTTAGCACCCGATGGATGCCGGGCTGCTCCACTTCGAGATACTGCACCGGCGGCGAGGTCAGGTGCAGCGTGATTTCTTTTTTCGACAGCAGCGCCGCCATGCCGTCGAAATGCGACATGGCGACCGTCTGCGTGGTGAGCTTGTCGAAATGCTCTTTGCCGTAAGCCTGCGCGGTGGCCATCTGCAGCACCATCGCCTGATTGGAGGTCTTGATTCCCGGCACGGCGATGCGGTCGTCGGGGCCGATGTCGCGCACGCTTTTGATGTTCGGCTTGCTGGTGTTGAGCCACATCGGCGAGGTGATCATCGCCGCCATGCCCTTGATCTCGTTGTCGGTGCCTTTGGTGCGCGACCAGATCAGGATAATGGAGGTGGGCCCGTTGGCGCCGATGTCGATGCGGCCGGCGAGCATCGCGTCGTTCATCACCGCCGGCCCCACTGCCGTCGCGTAATTGCCCTTGACTTCGCCAAGGCCCGCCGCGCGGGCGTGCTTCTCGATCAGTTTCTCGTGCTCCATTATCATGATTGGCAGGAAACCGAGCCCGATCTGCTTGACGATACGCACCTCGGCTGTTTCAGCCGCTGACACCGCGGGCGTCAACGCGCCATACAGCGCGAGACCCGCCGCCAGCGCGCCCACCGCCGGGCGCAATGATCGACGCAATACAGCGTGCTTCCTATCCATCATATCTCCTCGATGTGAACGGGGAACAACGGTTCCAGCGCATCCACGTCCATCACGTGATAGACGTTGAAGCGGTAGGCGGTCGCGGCCGCGACTTCGGGCGGCGTGAATGGAAACGCAAGGTTGCCCGCGGTCGACAGCCGCCCCGGGAAGCCGTGATGCAGCAAATACTGCTTGGTAACGGTGGCGACCGCGCGCGCCTCTTCGGCGGTGTCAGCGATGCACTCGCACATGAAGAAAATCTCGCGCGGCAGCGGGTCGGGCGGCGTTGCCCACGGGAAGACGGCGTCGATGCCGTATACGCGCCAGATGATTTGGT
>JAYWDM010000382.1:0-4402 GCA_043779885.1 Betaproteobacteria bacterium
TATCCCCTTCCCCCGCTTGCGAGGGGGAGAGCGCGTGCGGCAAGCGAGGGGGCAATAGGATGGGGGCAATCACCTGGACACCGGCGTGCGCCGGTGTGACGAACTTAATCAAAGCGACTCTAAGGGTCGGCCGATGCCCGACCTCCGGCGCAGGCCTGACCGGACGCGCCAGAGATCGACGGGCAGGTGTCGGATCAGCCCTGACAAAACCGGTTTTTCATGCCGCCTTCCGCGGCTGAAAAATCGCTGTATGCAGAATCTCCGCCACGACGTGCCCATCGCGCAGAATCGCCACGTACAGACGGACGAATTCATGGCCCTTGCGCCGCCACTTCTCTTCGGGAATCGCGCGCACTTCGAACGTCTCGCCGGCACGCATGGCGGCGTGAAACGCGATGCGGCTGCCCGTGTGTATCCATGCCGGCAGCGTAAATCGGTTGCGCAGCACCAGATTGGCTTGCCGCAGGACGAACCCCGGGTGCAACAGGGGCGCAGCGCCCTCGCGATAAATCGGCAACTCGTCGCGCGCGTCGGCACACCACTCGAGATTGCCAGCCCGCGCGGGCTCCCATTTGAGAGACGGGAACGGTTCGCCGACGGCCATCAGTTCCCAGGTGACCTCGGGTCGTTCGCCGGTCGCCACGGCCGGCTCGATCGACGCACGCACGTCAGGGGCGGGGGGCGAGTCACGCAATTGCGCCGACAGGCTTGCAAGCTCGACTCCTTGTTCATTCACGCACGTCAGCACATACGAATTCGCAGCGGCCGCATGCCTGCTGTGAACGCTGAGCAGTTCGCCTTCGTAAGCCGGCTTGGCGAATGCGACCTCGGCGCAGCCGCGTGTCAGCCAATCGACGCCATGCTTCGCCACCAACGGCTGCGTCATATGGCTGAACACCGTCACCCCCGGCACCAGCGCCCCCTTGAAACCGTATGCCAGCGCCACGTCGTCACTGTGCATGCGGTTCTCGGAATGCGCGGACGGATTATGTGTGCGCACCTCGTATAGAGGCAATGCCGTCGAATCGCCGGGAGCCGGATTCATGCTGATGTCCGTTGTTGTGAAAAAGTGAAAGAGTGAATGAGTGAATGAGTGAATGAGTGAATGCGTGAAGGGTGAAGGGTGAATGAGTGAATGCGTGAAGAGTGAACCCATCTTCCGGACGCTCTCCCCAGGAACGGGGAGAGGGAATTTCTCACCCTTCACCCTTCACCCTTCACCCTTCACCCTTCACCCTTCACCCTGCACCCTTCAACCTTCAACCTTCAACCTTCACCGCCCTGCGGCGGCATACTTCCCGGTGAGTTGGGGTGTGGTGACCCCTTCAGCTTTCTTATCGTGGTGATCGAGCCGCGTGTCGCGCGCCCACGTGCGCTTCAAATCGTCGCGCACGCTGATCCTCAGCCGTCCCAGCCCCGCCGTTTCCAGTTCCACGACGTCGCCGTCCTGAAAGCTCGACAAGCCGCGGTGATTGGTGCCGCTGGCCAGCACGTCGCCCGCCTCGAGCGCATGAATCGACGTCACCCATTCGATGCAGCGCGGAATCTTGTGCGCCATATCGCTGGTGTTGAAGTTCTGCTTGAGCGTGCCGTTCACCCACAGCCTGATCTGCAGATTATGCGGATCGGGTATCTCGTCGGCGGTCACGATGTACGGTCCCATCGGCGCAAACGTATCGCGCGACTTCATCTGGTAGAACGTGTTGCCGGCAGGCGGCAGGCCGCGCGCCGAACCATCGATGAAGTTCATGTAACCGAAAATATGGTTCATCGCATCCGCGGCCTTGACGTTGGACGCGCGCTTGCCGATCACGAGCGCCACTTCCGCCTCGCCTTCGAATATGCTGGCCGGCACGTCCGGCAGCACCATGGTGTCGCCGTGCCCTATCACCCCGCTCGGCGACTTGTGAAACGCATTGATAGGCGCGGGCTCGGCGCGCGTGCCGTCTTCCATATAGTTCACCGCCATGCAGTCGATGTTGTGCGGCCTGGGCAGCGGCGGACGTATCCTGACTTCGCTGACGGGCACACCGGCGCCCTTGGCAACGGCGTCTTCCAGGCGTTGCCGGTAATCGGCGAAATGCTCGATCAGCCCGGCCATGAGGTCCTGTGGTCCCATGCGCGGGATGTCCCGCACCACCGATGACACGTCGACCACGGCATCGCCTTTGAGCACGCCGAGTTTGAAGTCATCGAACAGCAATATTTTCATGATGTGAATTCTCAGTTTGTCGTTGATAAAAGTATTTTGGATAGACACACAAGGTCAAACGCGGAACTTCTGCGTATTCCGGTGCACATCATACCGCAGCGCTCCCATCCCGCACGCGGCGCGCCGATGTCAGTTCGGCGCCCCCAATCCCGTTAGACGAGTCCATACCTCACGCAACGCGTGCACGCGAGCACCGATGCGGCGGCGCCCGCTTCACTCGTGCATGCGCTGCGCTGGCGCACGGTGTGAGGAGGTGAATCGCCTGCCGTGACCTGTGCGCCTCGACGACTCAAGTTCGTGATCGAGTCCGCCGTAATCCCCTAAATGGGCACATATCTTGCGGCTGGACAGCGTACTACCCGCTTGCGGGGACATTTGAAAGCAGAAAATGAGAACAATTTGGCAACCTGACAGCCGTGGCGGACGGATGATGCGCCTGACATTCGTCATTTCCAGCTTCATCGCGTCGTTTTTCGTCGTCGTCCACGCGTTCGGTTTCATCGGCATCAGCGGGATCGACGCCAGTGGCGGGGCGTCCATCGTCGCCCTGGTGGGCGCTGCGTTTACGATGTACGGCTAGTCTGGACATGACCGGCATGCGGCCGACCCGCCGCGCGAAACAATTGCCCGAATGAAAGGATGTTGATCGCATGACTCAAACCATCGCGCCGGGGGTGACACGATGACGACCGAGATTCAGATCGCATCGCGCGAAGATTACGTCGAGGTGACGGCAACGACCCAAACCGTCAACCCGTCGTTCTGGATAATCCTGCTGGAAAAAGTCGCGTATGCCATCCGCAAACATTCAAAACGCAAAGTCCTGCTGGAGGTCGTGGCGCCGGAGGACGACATGGCGCTGGAAAGCATCCGCGCCGTGTGGACGTATGCAGTCACCCGCGGCATGGGAGGTGTGAGGATTTCACACCTCATCACGGGGCGCCCCATAGGCCGCAACGCGTCGTTCAGGGAAAGCGTCGCCATCAACCGCGGCATCATGCTGCAAACATTCAACGTCAGGAAAGACGCCCTGGGCTGGCTGAAAACCAGCTAGCAGTTTTTTGAATTTCGCCAGAAACTGTCATTGCGAGGAGCCAAAGGCGACGAAGCAATCTCGTCACTCGTTGTTGATTGCGCAAAATACGAGATTGCCGCGCTGACCGCCACGCTACGCTCGCGGCTGACGGCTCACCGCAATGCCAGCATGATGTGCTTTTCAACAAACTGCTAGAGCGTAACTGCCGCACTCCCCGTCACTGGTTAACCAATCTTCGCGGCCGTGAGCTTGATCAGCTTCTCGTACTTGTCGTCGTCGGATTTCAGGCGCCTGGCAAACTCTTCCGGCGTCATGAACATGGGATCGAGCGTCTGGCTGGAAAGTATTCTTGCGACATCAGGATGGTCCAGCGCCTTCCGGATCTCTGCGCCGAGCCGGTCCACGACAGGCCGCGGCGTGGAAGCCGGCACGAAGGCGCCGATCCATGCTGTAAATTCATAGCCGGGAACACCCGCCTCCGCCAGCGTCGGCACGCCGGGAAACTGCTTCACGCGCGCGGCCGAAGTCACCGCGAGAGGGCGCACCTGCTTTGCATTGATCTGCGGGATGAGCGCCCCGATCGTCGCGATCATCGCCTGCGTCTCGCCCGACGCGATCCCGATCGAAGCCGGGCCGCCACCACGGTACGGCACGTGCACCATTTGGGTCCCCGTCATCGAATTGAAAAGCGCCATGGTGAGGTGCACGAAGCTGCCGTTGCCGGACGATCCGTAGATGATCTCGCCGGGACGCGCCTTGGCGAGCGCAATGAACTCCCTGACCGTTTTCACCGGCAGCGACGGATGCACGGCCAGCATGCCGACCTGGGCTGCGAGCGGCGTGATGCCAATGAAATCCTTGAGCGTGTCGTATGGGAGCTTCTGGTAGAGGTGCGCGTTGGCTACGTGGGTGGCCGAGTGCACCATGATGGTATAGCCGTCAGGCGGGCTCTTCGCAACGATATCGGCGCCGATGGTGCCGGCCGCCCCGCCGCGGTTGTCAATCACGAACTGCTCGCCGGTTTGTTCCGCGACTTTCTGGAACACGATGCGGCCGACGATGTCGTTCGAGCCGCCCGGCGGCCATGGGATCAGCACGCGCACGGTTTTGGCGGGATAGGTTTGGGCGGCCGCCAACCCGGCGGTGAGCAAGGC
>JAYWDM010000383.1:0-12057 GCA_043779885.1 Betaproteobacteria bacterium
GGCTATCACACCTACCCCCCATCCCAACCTTCCCCCGCAAGGGGGGAAGGGGCTGTGGAGTGGAGATGTGTAGATACCTATGCCTTGAAGGGGAGGGAAACGATTTTGAGATGGCTTCCAATCTCCAGTGCTTAAAACTGAAAAATCGGACTCTTCAGGATACCTTTCGACGCGGGATCAATTGTTCGGCCTGATCCGTCCCGGGAGAGCGATGCGCGAAGATATGCGGACCGATTTCGGCAACCTGCCGCGCGCCTACGTAGCCGAAGGACCGCTCCATTTCATCTGAAAGTATCCTGATCGCCCTCGCGGCGCCGGCCTGTCCTCCGCATGCGGTGCCGTAAAGCGTCGCCCTGCCGACCAGCACCATCTTGGCGCCGAGGGCCAACGCCTTGACGATGTCGCTGCCGCGGCGAATGCCGCTGTCGAGTATGACGGTGCAGCGGTCGCCGACCGCCTCCACGACCTCCGGCAGCATGTCTATGGTCGCTACGGCGCTGTCGAAGGCGCGTCCGCCGTGATTCGACACGATCACGCCATCGGCGCCCGCATCGACGGCGGCCCGCGCCTGATCGCCGCTCAGTATGCTCTTGACGATGAGCTTGCGCGGCCAGAAGTCGCGGAATTTACGGATGTGCTCCCAGGTCATCGCCTGGAATGCCTTCGGCCGCGTGCGCGTCTTGCCGTCGAGGATGGTATGGCGGTAGCGCTCGGGGAAGTTGGCGTTCGTCGGCATGCCTTCGTTCATGAGGTACTTGCGCATCACGCGCCACATCCAGCCGGGATGCATCGCCATGTCCACCGCTGCCGTAACGTTGGGCTTGAACGGAAAAGAGTAGCCGTTGCGTTCGTTGTGCTCGCGCCCGCGGCCCGGCGCGGCGTCGATCGTAACTACCAGAGCCTCCCAGCCCAGATCACGCGCACGCGCGACCATTTCGTAGGAACCCTCCTCATCCGCCCACGGGTAAAGCTGGAACCACTTGCGTGCAGCGGGCACTTTCTCATTGACTTCTTCCATCGAGGTCAGCGCACCCGTGGCCAGCGTGAAAGGAATGCCCGCGGCGGCAGCGGCCCGCGCCAGCTCCACCTCGCCTTGATACCACATCAGCCCGGCGCTGCCCGTGGGAGCGATCCCGAACGGCAGTTCGATGCGCTTGCCGAAGATCTCGGTGCCAAGGTCGCGCTGCGACCAATCGTTGAGAAAGCGCGTGCGCAGTTTGATGCGCTGAAACGCCGCCCGGTTTTCTTCGAGCGAAATCCCGTCCTCGGTGCCCTTGTCGACGTATTCGAAGATCCCTTTGGGCAGGCGGCGCTGCGCAGCCTCGCGCAGATCGAAGATGTTGTAGCAGCGATTCAAGTCCGTCATCGGGTCGTCCCCCTGTTTTTTAGCCGCGGTTATTCCTGCTATGGCGGGCACTGACTATAGCCAGATCCCCCAATATTATCATCGGCAAACTGGATTTCTAAATTAGGGTCCCTTTGTTTTCGACTCTATCGTCGGCTTGGGCGCGCGGTCAATCAAACGCAGCAAGGTGCCAAGGGCAAGCGCATCTTTCGCGACGGCCGTTTTCGGGACTCACAGTATGCGCAAACCACGCAGTAACGGTGTAGCATGACGCCGATCGCGGACGAGAGTGGAATGTCGGCGACGCCAGCTACCCATCCGGGGAACAGGGAGGTTCCATGCGCAAACAAAAGTTGCAAGTCATCGTGCTGCTGCTGGCAATCGTGGCCGCAGGGTCGGTATCGGCCCAGATCACCAGCAACCCGATCCCGGCCCCGATCGAGAAACGCGGCCTGGCGGTCGAAATCGTGGAGCTGGCGCGCCTGCCGGACACCCGCGGGATTCGCCCCGCCGATCAGGACGTGAAACCCGCCGGCTGGGCTCGGGTGAACTACGTGCGGGACCTTCCCGACGGCCGTCGTTTCGCCAACGACTCGCGCGGTTTTCTGTACCGGATCGATTCGAACAATCAGCCGCACGTGTACGCGAATGTGGCGGACACGTTTCCGCATGCGGCCTACAACCGCCTGAGTAGCGGGTTCATCGGGTTTGTCTTTCATCCGGAGTTCGCGCGAAATGGCCTGTTCTACACCGTGCATGCGGAGCATGGGCCGGGCAATCCGGCGACACCCAATTTCATCCCGCCCGGGTACGGGTTGAAGGACGTGACCTACCACAACATCATCACGGAATGGCGCGCGACAGACCCGGCCGCCAATGTGTTTGCGGGCACCCGACGTGAGCTCCTGCGTACGGCCCACGTGGTCGCCAACCTGACGCATCCCTTGAGCGCGGTCGAGTTCAACCCGACGGCCAGGCCCGGGGACGTCGACTACGGCCTGCTCTACATCAGCGGCAGCGATCATGGATTCAGCAATGGCGGCGGACCGAACCAGAGCAATCCGGCTCAGACGCAGCGTCTCGATTCGCTCATAACCGCCATCCTGCGCGTCGATCCGCGCAGTCCGTCGGTCACCCGCGGCGTGAAAGGCCTCGGCGACTACACGATTCCAATGGCCAACAAGTTCGCCGCGGATGGCGACCCGAACACGCTGGGCGAAATCTACGCCTACGGATTCCGCAACGCCCACAGGGTGTCATGGGACACCGACGGGACCATGTTCGCCAACGACATCGGGATGAACCACATCGAAGAGATCAATATCGTCCGCAACGGCGGGAACTATGGCTGGATGAAGCGTGAAGGCTACTGGGAGAACGGCCGCTGGCGCGGTGGCGCGCTGAACGAGCTGTACCCGCTGCCCGAGGAAATCCTCGACGGAAGCCAGAAGGACGGCATCACCTATCCCGTCGTGATCTACGACCACGACGAAGGGGTGGCGATAACCGGCGGCTTCGCGTATCACGGCCGGATTGCCGCACTGCGCGGCAAGTATGTCTTTGGCGACATCAATAATGGCCGCATCTTTGCGGCCGATCTCGCCCAGATGAAGAAGGCCGACGATGGGATTCCCCGCACCGTGGCGTCTGTCGAGGAAGTGCAGCTCTACGAGCGGGATGCCAGCGGCAACCGGGTGGATGTGTCACTGCGGGAGCTCATCGATCGGAAAATGGGCTCCAAAATCGCCCGCGCCGATCTCTTCATCAGCCAGACCCGCGACGGCGAACTGCTCATCACGTCGAGACAGGATGGCACCATCCGGATGCTCGTTCCAGATTCGGCGGCCGCCGGAGCAACGCCGGGCAAGCGCTGACTGTTTCGTGACCGTACTCATTGACCTCGACGCGTATTGCGCCCGCGTCGACTACTATGGACCGCGGACACCGACCCTTTCCACGCTGCATGCGATCACTGCGGCGCATACCCGGGCGATCCCGTTCGAGAATCTGGATGTGCTGCTGGACCGTGGGGTCGACCTCGACCCGGCCGCGATTTTTTCCAAGCTGGTCGTGCGGCGTCGCGGCGGGTACTGCTTCGAGCAGAACGGCCTGTTGCTGACAGTTCTCGAGGCGCTCGGCTTCAAGGTGACGCCGATCAGCGCGCGTGCGCGCTGGCAGCGGCCGCGCGATTTCACGCCACCGCGCACGCACGTGTTCCTGCGCGTCGAGCTCGAAGGCGCGAGCTGGCTCACCGATGTCGGCGTCGGCGGTATGTCGCTCACTGCGGCGCTGCGACTGGAGGCCGACGTCGAGCAGACGACGCCCCACGAGCCGCGACGACTGATCCGCGAGGGTGCTCGCTGGTTCCACCAGGCCCGGCTGGGTGACGAATGGCACGATGTCTGCGAGTTCACGCTCGAGGAGATGCCGGCGATCGATCGCGAGCTGGGCAACTGGTACACAAGCGCCCACCCGCAGTCGCAGTTCAAGAACCGGCTTTGGGTCGCGCGTGCCGGTGACAATGGCGAGCGACGGACGCTGCTGAATCGCGACTTCACGGTGCGTTCCCGCACGGGCGCGGCGCAGACCCGCACGATCGGGTCGCCCGCCGAACTTCTCGACGTGCTGGCGACCGAATTCGGGCTGCTGCTGCCGCCCGGTACGGTGCTCAATTGCCCGGGGCTCGACTGGGCGACGCCGGGGTCCTGAGCGCGTTCCTTGATTCAAGGGGCCAGGCTCGATTGTTTGCGGAGCCAGATTCGACGGTCGCCAGAGACAATTGAGCGTGGCCCCTTTAATCGCAGTTCTACTAGTTTGGCAACAGAAGCGATTTCGGATCGGGCGTCCTGAAGTCTGCGGCGGGTCCTTGAAACGTAAAAGTAATCCAACAATGTGCAATCGCACGACAATCGGGGACAGACCACGTTTAATTTGGGATAAACTGGTGCAGTGATTGAAAAGCCGAAGTCTGTGCCATGCCTCGCCGCGCCCGGTTAAGCCTTCCTGGCATTCCTTGGCACATCATCCAGCGCGGCAATAACCGCTCGGTGTGCTTCTACGCTGAAGAAGATTATCGGCGTTATATCGATGATCTGACCGAGCAGTCTCGCCGCTTCGGATGTACGGTTCACGCCTATGCGCTGATGACCAACCACGTGCACCTGCTGCTCACGCCGGCCAGGACCGACAGCGCGGGCCAGTTGATGAAGCACTTGGGGCAGCGCTATGTTCAGTATGTGAACCGCGCCTATCGGCGCAGCGGCACGCTGTGGGAAGGACGCTTTCGCTCGTGCCTGACGCAAAGCGAAGATTACTTACTGGCCTGTTACCGGTATATCGAACTCAACCCGGTGCGCGCCGGCATGGTGCGGCATCCGCGTGATTACCGCTGGTCGAGCTTCCACGCGAACGGGGATGGCAAGCGAGACGCCTTGGTTGTGCCGCACGAACAATACCTGCTCTTGGGCCACGGCGAGGAATCGCGGCGGGAGGCCTACCGGGCGTTGTTCAAGGCGCACCTTGACCCGGAAGTAATCGCGCAGATTCGCTCGGCGACCAATGGCAACGTGGTGCTGGGCAACAAACGCTTCGAGGAGCAGATCGCGAAGATGCTCAAGCGGCGGGTAACGCGCGGCAAGGCGGGACGCCCCAGGCAACGCGCGGACGAGGCGGCACCGCAAATATGATCCTGGATATCTTGGGAAAACGTGGTCTGTCCCCTATTAATATGTGCCCACAGATTCTGCTGAGCAAGCATAAATAGTAATAGGGGAAATAGGGTTACTCATATCTGCGAGGAACGCGACTCGCGGGGCTTTTCCAATTAACTCGCGGAGTATCTCGAGCCGCTTTCCCGTTAATTCGGTGACAAAAGCGCTAAGCCCCGTGACATTCCCGCCCGGATTCGCGAGGCTGGCGACGATTCCCAGGCCTGGCGGCTCACCAATCGCCGCCATCACAATGGGAATCTTTCCGGTGGCATTGCTGGCCGCCAAGAGCGCTGGCGTCCCTCTTGTAACGATCAGGTCAACCTTCAGTTGAAGCAACTCAGTCATCAAGTCTGGAAACCGCGCGCCGCTACCGTCGGCCGACCGATATTCGATGACGAGATTTTTCCCCTCGACGTACCCCAATTCGCGCATTCCATTTCGGAACGCATCGAAGTTGGCCGCGTTTAACGCCATTGATATCGTCTCGAGTACACCGACGCGCCAGATTTTTTTTGCTGCTGCGCGAACGAGCCAAACGGCGCGGCGAGCGCGCTCGCGCCAAGCGCGATGATCAATTTGCGGCGATTATTCATACTCTCCCTTGGAAGGCACCGAGTATGCGCGCTTTTGCCAAGGGCAGCAGATTGACGGGCTTTAATAGGGGGTTTTATGGCCGTTCGTCAAAAACTTCAGATGTAACAGTGGGTGACCGGTCATGGCCGGGAGCGGCGGTTAGCGATAGTCGCCCGTAAGCCGACCTTGGAAAGAAAGCGGTATTTTCCCAGTGGCCGATTACGGGCTCAGTAGGGAATTCACACTATCGGCCATGAGTTGACGCTCGCTGTTACATTTCATTTGCGTCATATGCAGTCGTTCAACAGAGGCCCAGCAAAGTAGGATGGGTTGCGGGACAAAACCCATCGGTTGTTACGCTGCGGCAATGATGGGTATCGCTGCGCTCGACCCATCCTACGCATTGTCGATATGCTGCCGGAACGTGGCAAGCGTAGAGCGGGCAAATCGCAGTGGCAGCTATGGAGAAACCCGGATGTCTACTGCGGGTTCAAAGGGTGAACTGGCGTGTTCGGACAGCAGACGCTCAAATCGACAATTCTGGAATTCAACGACCACTCACCCCCAGTGACCGCTCAGGCCGAGCAGTCATTGCCGGAGGTGACCGCGGACGCCGTCGCGAATGCACTGCCGGCGGCGGGTTCGTCCTGCGCAGGGGAGAACCAAACGCATCACGCCGGCGTCCCGAAAATTCGGTATGCTCTTTCGGGGCGGCCAACCTCAACGCGCCGCGGCTGGTTCAAAACCGGGGCGCTCAGAAATCACTGGCAGCAAGGAGGCAATCTCGTGCAAATCAACCGCTCACGGCATTTCGGTGCGCTGGCACTCTGTTCGATCGTCGCCGTCGCGGGCTCTGTAGATTCGTTTGCCGCCTATCCGGACCGTCCCATACGCTGGATCGTTCCCGGAGCGGCCGGCAGTGGCGTCGACGCAAGTGCGCGGATCATCGCGAATGAACTCTCCCAGATCATGGGCCAACAGATTGTGATAGACAATCGTCCCGGGGCCGGTGGCGCAATCGGTATCGATCTGGTGGCGAAGGCATCGCCTGATGGGTACGTCATGGCATCAGGCAACAGCACGAACATCGTCATGAACAGAACCGCACGCGCGAAGTTTCCCTACGATCCGGACCGTGATCTGCGGGCGGTCGTGGAAACCCATTCCCAGCCCAATGTACTCGTTGTCAGTCTCGTCCTGCCGGTAACGAATGTTGCCGAACTCATCGATTATGCAAAGAAGAACCCGGGCAAGTTGATGTATTCGTCGTCCGGTAATGGTTCGAGCCTGCATCTTGCCGGCGAGCTCTTCAGGTTAATGAGCGGAACCGAAATCGGCCACGTGCCGTATGCCAGCGTGCCGGTGGCAATGAACGATCTCTTTGGCGGACGCGTTCCCATGACCTTCGGCAACATGAGCGCCATTGCGCCCCAGGTCAAAGCGGGCAAGGTGCGCGCTCTTGCCGTCACGTCAGCCACGAGATCGGCACTGATGCCTGATTTGCCCACTGTCGCGGAAAGCGGGCTGCCCGGGTATGAGATTGTTGCGTGGGGCGGCATCGTGGTGCCCGGCCCCACACCGCGAGACATTGTGAACAAGCTTAATGCCGCCACGAATAAAGCGTTGCAGGCTCCCGCTGTCAAAGAGAAGATGACGGCACTGGGCCTGGAAATTGTCGGCGGGAGCGCCGAAGAATTTGCGAAATTCATTCGGCGCGAGTATGTGAAATGGAGCGACGTTGCGAGAAAGGTTGGAATAAAACCGGAATGAATACCGAACATAAAGATATCCTGTTGACCGAGGCGCGGCTTTCCAGCCCGCCTGCGGAGCAATTGATGCGGCATTACCAGAGGCCCGGCCTTGCCCGCGAGCAGCGGCAGTTCAAGGACTTCGTGGCGGTCGATCTTGCCCACACCGCAATGCTCGTGGAGGAGGGTATCCTCGCCCGCGACCAGGGTGCGGCTATTCTGAAGACCCTGCTGGAAATTCGCGATCTCTCCGTCGAAGATTTTCCGGTTGACGCGCTCAAGGGAAGCTTCCTGCTGCAGGTCGAGGCGTATCTGTCGCAGCGCATCGGCGAGGATATCGCAGGCAGAATGCATACGGGCCGCAGCCGCATCGATCAGGGCGCGACCGTGCGACGCCGGTTCAAGCGCGATCGGTTGCTGGATGTGATGGAGCGCCTGATCCGGCTTGAGGTCGCGCTCATCGGGCAGGCAAAGCGCCATGCGCGGACGATCATGCCGGGCTACACGCATATGCAACACGCGCAGCCCTGGGTGTTCGGCCACTACCTGCTCAGCTTCTGCACCAAGTTCCGCGAGGATTTTCAGCGCATGGTGGAATGCTATGCGCGTGTGAATCTCAATCCGCTCGGCACGGTCGGCCTGTCGGGAACCTCGTGGCCGCTGAATCGTCAGCGTACCACGGAGCTGCTCGGATTCTCCGGACTGGTGGAGAACTCAAAACTCGGGCGTGAAGCCTACTATGCCGCGGAAGCGATTGCCGCATTGTCCTACGCCATGTGCGACCTTAACGATCTCGCGACCGACCTGCACGTGTGGTCCACCACGGAGTTCGGATTGGTCGAGTCGGACGATGCCTATTGCGGGACCAGCAGCATCTTTCCGCAGAAAAAAAACCCGAGTGCGCTGGAAACCATCAAGCGGGCAGGCGGCGGCGCGGTTACGTGGCTGGCAACCGCGCTTGCCACGTATCGCGCGGAAGGGACCGGCGATCAGGCGATGCGCACCCTCCCCATGATCGACGACGCTTTCAACACGACCGAGGGCATGTTTGACCTGGGGGCGGGCGTGGTGGATACGCTGATCGTTCACGAAGACCGGATGCGGGAGCTGGTTTCGAATAGCTGGTGCACCGCGAGCAACCTAGCCGACGTCATCGTGCGGGAAGCAGGGCTTTCCTTCCGTCAGACCCATCACATCGTGGCGCGGCTCGTGCGGATTTGTCTGGCGGAGAAATTACTCCCGTCCCGGGTGACGGTCGCGATATTGAATCGCGCCGCGCAGGAGATCATCGGCAGAGACCTCCACCTGCCGGAGTCAGCGCTGCGCGAGGCGCTGGACCCCGATGTCTTCGTGCGTACGCGCGTGACCACCGGGAGCATTGCGCCAAATGAAGTCGATCGCATGCTGGCAGCCGAACAGCAGGGATTGGAACAAGCGACCGCCTGGCTGTTGGCGGAAAGGCAACGCATCGCGGATGCCGCCCGGAAGCTCGACAGCGCGGTCAGGGAAATTACCGGTTAGTGCTACCGTTGCACGACCGCGAGAGAAAAATAGGGTCAGTGTAGAGTGGCGCTTACTTAACCCGTTGCCCCCACCCCCGCCCTCCCCCGCGCATTTCATGCGCAAGGGAGGGAGCCCAAGTACGGAGCTTTTTCCCACGGTCCCTTCCCCTGCGACAGCGGGGGAAGGACAGGATGGGGGCAAGAATGCTCGGGCAAAAGTCACCCGCAACCCTTAAGTAAGTGCCATTCGGGTCAGTGTAAGTTTTCCATGAGCAACGATGTCGGCCGCCGGAGAAATCTTACACTGACCCCATTTACCGACGATTACCACGAGTTACGAGATTGCTTCGTCGCCTTTGGCTCCTCGCAATGACGGTCTCTGCCGATTTTCAACAAACTGTTACTGCTACCGTTGCACGACCGCGAGCGTGCGCGGATTCAGCTCAATCCGCCTCCTCGGTGTTAGCGCGCAGGACAGAACCGAACGTGTCACGCCGGCGTCCCGAAAATTCGGTATGCTCCGTCGGGCGGCTAGCTTCAACGCGCCGCGGCCATTTCATCAGGGGGAGTTTACATGGCAGTTCGTCTCATTTCATTTATCGGGTTCATTGTTGGTCTCGTGACAGTCGCAGGCGGCGCCCATGCGCAACAGGCGCAGCCGGCGCCGAAACCAAAACCGCCGAACGAGGTAGAAGCCGCGCAGCAGGCTGCAAAGACCGCGGCCGAATTCGAATTCCTGGGGGCACTCGCGCGCACGTGCTTGCTTCCGCCCAGCAGAAGCGAGGACTTCCGCGACATTCCGGCGCCCTATGTGTCGGACCCGGGCAAAGCACCGCCGCGCGCATCGTGGTATGCGGAGCCCGCGAAGGTCTTCGACAATCTGTACTTCGTGGGCGGCAAGATCCACTCCGCGTGGGCGCTGACGACGCGCGAAGGCATCATCCTGCTCGACACGATCTATCCGTACAACTCGGAAGAGCTCATCGTCGGCGGCATGCGCAAGGTCGGGCTCGATCCGAAGGACATCAAGTACGTCGTCATCTCGCATGCGCATCAGGATCACATCGGCGGCGCCGAGATGCTCCAGAAACGCTTCAGTCCGCGCGTCGTCATGTCCGGCCCTGACTGGGATCTGGTCGAAAAGGTGCCGAAGCGCTTCACGAGCATGGCCCCGAAGCGTGACATCGTGGCGACCGACGGCATGAAGCTCACGCTGGGTGACTCGACCGTGAGCATCTGGGTTACGCCCGGGCATACCGACGGGACGATCTCTTTTACGTTCCAGGTAATGGACCGCGGCCGTCCGGTGAACGTCGTCTATTCCGGCGGAACCGCGCTCGTCTACGAGTACACCGCGCCGGAATGGGGCATCAAGAACATGCAGACCTACATCAACTCGCAGCGCCACCTGGCAGCCAAGGCGAAGGAGACCGGTGCGACGGTGCTCATCTCGAATCATTCCGAGTTCGACAACGCGTACAGCAAGAACCGCATGCTCGCCGGGCGCGGCAACGGCCCGCATCCTTACGAGATCGGCGCGGACTGGGTGGAGCGTTATTTCAAGGTGACGGAGAACTGCGCCCGCGCCACCCAGCTCAAGCTCGAACAGCAACCTGCCCAAGCGCGTTGATGCTATTGAAGACTTGATAAATAATCGAGAAGCGCGCCCTCCCTTGCAGGGCGCGCACCGGCTTGCAAGACGGTGCCGCTCGAACGGCACGGGCCATGGCCCGCGAATTCCCGTTCTCGCCCCCTGCCCCGGCCCCTCGCTTCGCTCTCCCCGGGGACATAGGTATCTACATATCTGCATGAAACCCCTTCCCCCTCGACGGGGGAAGGCGGGGATGGGGGTGAAAAAGTTGCATATAACCTCGGCTATCACACCTACCCCCCATCCCAACCTTCCCCCGCAAGGGGGGAAGGGGCTGTGGAGTGGAGATGTGTAGATACCTATGCCCCGAGGGAGAGGGGACTATTCTGCACGCAGAACTTGTCAGTCACTTATACAATTATCAATAATTCGTCGCCCAGACGGAAAGCCGGGATGACGACAACAGGGAAATCTCGTGGGACAACTGACAGGCAAGACAGCGCTGGTCGCCGGCGCGGGGCGCAATAACGGCAAGGCCATCTCGATCGCGTTCGCCCGGGAAGGCGCGGACCTGATACTCGTCGCGCGGGAAAAGAAGGACGCGCTGAACGAGGTCGTGCAAGAGTGCGAAAAGCTCGGCGTGAAAGTGCTGCCGATCATGGCCGACGTCAGCGATCACGAGCAGGTCGAGCGGCTGGTGCAGCAGGGACTCGACCGCTTCGGCCAGATCGACGTGCTCATGAGCTGCGCCGGCCGGCGCGCCCACCAGGACTTCTGGCAGATCAGCTACGAGGAGTGGCACAAGACGTTCGAGGTGAACCTCCATTCGCTGTTCTATCTCGCCAAGGCCGTCGTGCCTTCGATGATGGAGCGCAAGACCGGGAGCATCATCGCGCTCGGCGGCCAGGCCTCGGTCACGTCGCAGGCGCAGCGCGCCCACGTGATCGCGTCCAAGCACGGCCTGTTCGGTCTCATCAAAGCGCTCGCGCTGGAGCTCGGTCCCTACAACGTAAGGGCCAATCTCATCGCGCTGATGACGATTGAGAACGTACGGGCGAACCCGGAGTGGTATGCGGATGGAAAAGGCCGCTACACCGAGGAGGAACTCGCGGCGATACCGATGAAGCGTGCCGGCAAGCCGCAGGAGGTCGCGAACGTGGCGGTCTTTCTCGCATCGGAACAGTCGTCGTACGTGACCGGTGACCGCATCCTGTGCGGCGGCGGGAAGTACATGTGACGCGCGCAACGGCGACACGTCACGCAAGGCGCGCCCGATCACGAGCGGACGGTCGCGGTGGCCGACGGCAATGATTTCGCGAGCACTCGCTGCAGAACCAGGCACGCTCTTTACCCGTGCAACGAACGCTGCGGCCTCTGTGTGCTGAACTACTTATGAGGTAATCTTCCACCCTGGCCACTCGCATGACCGCACGTGGCTGATCAACGGAGCGGAGCCAACACAACATGAGAAGATATATAGGGTCAGTGTGGAATGGCACTTACTTAAGGGATGCTCGCGAACTCTCCCCGCGCATTCTTGCCCCCATCCTGACCTTCCCCCGCAGTCGCAGGGGAAGGGACCGTGGAA
>JAYWDM010000384.1:0-4390 GCA_043779885.1 Betaproteobacteria bacterium
AGCCGGCGCAGCCGGTCCAGATCCTGCGGCGCAAGCTGGTCGACGTGCGAAAACGTCCAGCGCAGCCCCTTGATCGGCTTGACCCGGTTGATGTCTTCCATCTCCGTGAGAAAGCGCTCGATCGACCCGCGCAACTGCGCATGCACGTTAAGCTGCATGCCCTTGTCGGCGACGGCCTGCGCGACGCGTTGCCATTGCACCATGTTCTCCGCGGACGGCTGCACGGTCGCCACCAGCGTGCTGTCGTGCAGCGGAAAATACACCGTCTCGCCGTAACCGAGATTATCGAACCAGTCGTCGCCCTGGAACGGTTTCATCTCCCTGATCCTGGCGAGCACGCCGTCCACGTCCTTCGGCGACTCGGGTTCCAGCCATTGCTGATAGAAAACACGCAGGGTCAGCGCGTGCTCGTGTGCGAGCGCGCGCACCGGCTCGAAATACTTCGGCTGGAACGAACGCCCGCCCATGTCGGTGTAGGCAGTCATGCCCATGCGATTGAGCTCGGCGAACATCACTTTGGCGTTCTCGGTCATGCGCGCCATGGTGACTTCGCCGAGTTTCGCCAATGTTGCGCGCACCGCGCCGCCGCCGTTCAACACCCCGGTCGGCTGGCCATCCGCGTCTTTCGCAATCGAGCCGCCCGGAGGATTCGGCGTGCCGGCGTCGATGCCGAGCGCGCGCAGCCCCGCCGTATTGGTATAGATGCGAAAATAAATAAGTTGCAGCGCCACCGGGTTATGCGGCGCCGCCGCGTCGAGTTCCGCTTTGGTGAATCCCCTGCGCCCGTCGGCGAACTGCTCGATCGACCAGCCGCCCAGCGCCAGCACCCACGCGCCGGGATTCGATTCGCGCGCCTTGCGCGCAATCATTGCCAGCGCCTCCTGGCGCGAAGTGACGCCGTCCAGGCGTACTTCCTGATCCCAGTACTCCGCGGCGCGCATGAAATGCGCGTGGTTGTCGATGAGTCCGGGAATGACGGTCCTGCCCTTGAGATCGATGACCCGCGTGCCGGCGCCGGCGAACTCGCGTATGTCCTTGTTGGCGCCGACCCGCACGATGCGCTCACCCTTGATCGCAATTGCCTGCGCGACGGTAAAACGATCATCGACGGTGACGATCTTGCCGTTGACGAGGATAGTATCCGCCGGCGCAGCGGCCACCGCCGGCGCGCCGGCCACGCACGCCAGCGCGAGCAACGCGCACATCGATGCATACGATGCGCTCATGCAGGTATCCCGCCGCCGCCTCATCGCTGCGCCTCGTACACGACCCTGCCACCGACCATCGTCATCACCGGCTTGATATCCTTGATGCGGTCCGCCGGCACCGTCAGGTAATCGCGGTCGAGCACGAGCAGGTCCGCGTACTTGCCCGGCTGCAGCGAGCCCAGGTTGGCCTCCTGAAAAAGAATGAACGCATTGTTGCGGGTATGCGCGATCAGCGCTTCCTCGCGCGTGATGCTCTGCCGGTTGACTTTTTGTCCGCCGATCATGCGTCCGGTCACCGCGAAACTCAGCGTATAGAACGGGTTGGAGGTGGTCACCGCGGTGGCGTCGGAACCCAGGCCCCAGCGGATGCCGCTATCCTCGATGCGCCGGAACGGCGGCATGTCCCAGGCGCGCTCACCATGCTCTTTATGCATCAATGCGCCCTGGATCAGCGGACGGCTGTGAATCTGGGCGGTCATGGCCAGCTTTTTCATGCGCACAAGTTGCGCGTCGGTGACCTGGTCGAGGTGCGAAAAAGACCAGCGCAGGCCCTTCATCGGCGTAACCCGGTTGAGCGTCTCGTACTCGTGCAGGAAAAGCTCGATCACGTCGCTCATCTCGACGTGGGAATTCAGATACAACCCGCGCTCCGCGATCGCCTGCGCAATGCGCCGCATCTGCGCGATATCCTCCGGCTTCGTATTGCTTACCTTGCGCAAAAGCTGTGTCGTCACCGGCGCATAGACCGACTCGCCCCACCCGATGTTGGTGAAGTAGTCGCTGCCCTGAAACGGCTTCTGCAGCGCGATTTCCGGCAGCAGTTTGTCGACTTCGGCCGGGGTCGCGGGCTGGCGGATCGTCGTCCAGAAAACACGCGCGTTAAGCTCGCCGCGCCCATCCAGGTACTGGTAGGGCTCGTAGTGCTTCGCGCCCATGCCGCGCCCGCCGGCGTCGAGCCACGCGGTGACGCCCATCGAGTTCAATTCGCCCACGAGCCTGCGCGTATTGGCGAGCCAGGCGTCCTTCTCGTACAGGGGAATTTTGGCGGCGACGAATGCAACGCCGCCCGCGCCCGCAATCACGCCGGTTAACCTGCCGCCCGCGTCCTTCTCGATCCTGCCGCCGCGCGGATCAGGCGTGTTTGCATCTATGCCCGCAGCCTTGAGCGCAGCCGTATTCAGATAAGTGTGCCGGTAGACCGCCTGTATGACCACCGGGTGGTCGGGCGCGATGCGGTCGAGTTCGTCGAGCGGGAAGCCGCGCGCATCGTCCCTGAACTGCTCCTCCGACCAGCCGCCCAGCGTCACGATCCATGCACCCGGGCGCGCGGCGCGCACGCGTGCGGTGAGCATGCTGAGCGCCTGCTTGCGCGACGTGACCCCGTCGAACCGCAATTCGTCATGCTCCGCCGCGCGCACCCAGTGCGCGTGATTGTCGATCAGGCCGGGAATGACCGTTTTTCCCTTGAGATCGATTTTCCGCGTTTGCGCGTCCGCAAGCCTGGCGATCTGCGCCGTCCTGCCGACCGCGACGATGCGCCCGTCCTTGATCGCAAGCGCCTGTGCGATCGTGAAGCGGTCGTCAACCGTGACGATTTTTCCGTTGACGAGCAGCGTGTCAGGCGCAGCGACGGCGCCGATGGCCACAGCCGCGAAAATTCCGGCGACTGCGATGCGGAACAAACGTTTCACGAACAGCTTTCCATGCGAGGCGTGGATCAACCCATCCGCGCGCGAATCTCGCGCACGATGCGTTCGACGGACGGGATCGTGTTGTCCTCGAGCAGATCCGCCGACGGCAGCGGCACGTGCGGGGTGGTGATGCGCATGATCGGCGCATCCAGTTCCCAGAAACATTCGTCGGCGACTATCGATGCGATCTCGGCGCCCCAGCCGCACAGGCGCGGGTTCTCCTCGACCGTGAAAAGCCGCCCCGTCTTCGCGACTTCGGCGAGGATGGTTTGCGTGTCGAGCGGCACCAGCGAGCGCACATCGACCACCGTGCACGAGATGCCGTGCTCTTTCTCCAGCACGATCGCCGCGTCCAGCGATTTGTGCACCATCGACGCCAGCGCGACGATCGTGCAGTCCTTGCCCACGCGCAGCACCTTGGCCTTGCCCAGCACATCGACATATTCGCCGTCAGGCACTTCGCCCTTCATCGAATACAGGGATTTCTGCTCGAAGAACAGCACCGGATCGGGATCGCGCACCGCGGCCGCGAGCAGCCCCTTGACGTCGGCGGGAAACGCCGGCGCCACGACCTTGATGCCCGGGATCATCATCGCCCAGTTCTCGACCGCCTGCGAATGCTGGGCGCCGAAACGCGAACCCGCGCCGTTGGCCGTGCGGATGACCAGCGGCAGCGAAATCTGGCCGTTCGTCATGTAACGCGACTTGGCGATTTCGTTGGCGACGATGTCCCAGCAGACCGCCAGAAAGTCCGAGAACATGATCTCGGCGATCGGCCTGAGTCCCGTCATCGCCGCGCCCATCGCAGCACCCAGTATCGCCTGCTCCGAAATAGGACAATCCCGCACGCGCTTCGGTCCGAATTGTTCGAGCAGTCCGACCGTCGCCTTGAAGACGCCGCCCGCCGCGGCAACGTCCTCGCCGAGGAAAACGACGCGCTCATCGCGCATCATCTCCTGCGCGATGCCGGCGGCAACCGCGTCGCGATAGGTCAGTTCCGCCATGCTGCACCTCCATCGGCCCACACGTTCTTCTCGATATCGGCGACGGACGGCAAAGGCGAGTCCTTCGCCGTCGCGGTCGCCGCGTCTACCTTGCCCATCGCTTCAGCCTCGATTTCCCTGAGCGTCGGTTCGCTGAAACCGAGCTTGAGCAAACGCTCGCGGTAAGTCACGACCGGGTCGCGCAACAGCCATTTCTCGAGTTCGCCCTCCGGCCGGTACTTGCCGGGATCGGCGCGCGAATGACCGCTGTGGCGATAAGTCATGGCTTCGATCAGCGACGGCCCGCCGCCGGCGCGCGCCTTCGCGAGCGCCTCGCTCGCCACCGCATAGACCGCGTCGGCGTCGTTGCCGTCGACGATGATCGATGGCAACCCATATGCCGATGCGCGATCGGCGGCAGGGTGCTCGACCGCGGTGACCGCGCTGATCGGCGTGTATTCCATGTACAAGTTGTTCTCACACACGTAAACCACCGGCAACTTCCACA
>JAYWDM010000385.1:0-4387 GCA_043779885.1 Betaproteobacteria bacterium
CGCACGCAATTTCGCTCCTCGTACCTCTCCTGCCGTGGTCTACGCTACGCGCCGAGCAAACGACGCGACAGCAGTGACTGCACGTCCCGCCTGCCATCGGCGATCACGTAAATGATCGCCTGCTTCCCGATTACCCGGTAGATGACCCTGTACGGTTTGAAGAATGACTGGCGATACTCCCGGATGCCAAGCGCCAATAACTCCTGCGGATGGGAACCGCGCTCCGGGAAATTCGCCAGACTCCCGGCCACCTCCATCAACCGGTCAAGCACGTAGTCCGCGCGGTCCGGTGAATCATGCTCCGCGATATAGCGGTGAAGATCGTCGAGATCACTTTCAGCTCCCGCGGTGAGGAGTACCTTGTAGCGCATCAGGCGGGGGTTTTCCTGGCACGCAGCCGGCGCACAACCTCGGCGACGGGTTTGAGCTTGCCTGCCTCGATTTCGCGGTTGCCAAGCGCCAGAATTTTCAGCAGCGCAAGGGTTTCCTGCGTCTTATCATACGAGGCAACGTCCTGAAGTACCGCCTTGGCCTCGCCGTTCTGAGTAATTACCAGCGGTTCGCGCTTTTCAGCCAACTCATGAAGCACCTCGGCAGCATTGGCCTTCAGATAGCTGATCGGTTTGATTTGACGTGAGTAGTCCACAGCAGCTCCGCGATGGTTGACAAGGACCAAATATAGTCCATTAACGGTCCTGCTGCAAGGCTGCGGGTGAGAGACATCCACTTGATGACGAAATCGCACGCCATCCCCCGGATGACGCCACGATCAGCGCAGATCAATACTCAGTCCTCTCTGCCGTAGATCTCGCGCGCCGCCGCCGCCGTGATCCTGCCTTCGATGAGATCGCGCTTCACCGCGGCGGGATCGCGCTCGCGCGGATCGCCATAGCCGCCGCCGCCCGGCGTGACCACACGCAGCACGTCGCCATTGGCGAGCGGCGTGCCCGAAGTCGTCAACCCGAGCCGCGTTTCGTCCGCGGCGCCGGGATTGCGAATGAAAGCGCCCAGGCCGCCGGGCCGCGCGCCGGCCATTCCCGGCGCGGGGAATTTCTGGCGCGCGCTGCGCAATGAAACGCTCGCGTTGTCGGCGAGCACGCGCATATCGCGCAGGATGCCAAGGCCGCCGCGATACTTGCCGGCGCCGCCCGAATCGGTAACCAGTTCGTAGCGTTCGATGCGCACGGGAAATTCCATCTCCATCGCCTCGACCGGCAGATTCGACGTGTTCGTCATGTTGATCATCACCGTGTCCATGCCATCGGCGCTGCAGCGCGCGCCCTGCCCGCCGGCCAGATTTTCGTAGTTGATGAAGTAGCGCCCGCTGTGCGGATCGCTGCCCGCGCTGATGCAGCCCTGCCCCGGTCCGCCTGCCGCGACACTGCGCGCGGGAGCGGCCTGGCTTAATGCGTTGATCATCGCCTCGGCGAGTATCATCGACGTCATGTTGCGCGAACTCACCGCGGCCGGCGCCACGGGATTCACGACCAAGCCCTCCGGCGCAATCACCGACACCGCGCGGTAGAGTCCTTCGTTGGTCGGCACGAACGGATCCACCATCGACTTCAGGCAGTAGTAAGCCGTCGCGTACGAATGCGTGAGCGGCACGTTCTTGCCGCTGGCGATTTGCGGCGAGCATGCCGACAGGTCGAACGTGATGTGGCCGTCCGCGATGGTGAGCGTGACGGCGAGTTTTACGCGCGCATCGCTCACGCCATCCTCATCCAGCCAGTCGACCGCGGAATACGTGCCTTCCCGCAATTCACTGCGCACGCGGCTGCGCACGCGCCGTTCTGTTGCATCGAGCATCTCATCGATGCGCATGAGCATCGTTTCATTCCCGTACTTGGCGAACAGCTCCTCGACCCGCGCGGCGCCGCGCGCGCAGGAGGCCATTTGCGCCATAAGATCGCCTTCGCTGTAGTGCGGCATGCGCGAATTCAGCAGAAACAATTCGAGCATGTCCGCGCGCACTTTGCCCGCCGTGTAGAGCTGCACCGGCGGCACGCGGATGCCTTCCTGAAAAATACTCACGTTATCACCCGCTTCACTGCCGGGCACGCGGCCGCCGACGTCCGAATGATGCGCGACCGCCGCGGCAAACGCGACGACGCGGTTTTCGTGGAAAACCGGCGTGGCGACCGTGCAATCATTCAGATGCGTGACGCCGACGATATACGGGTCGTTCGCCAGAAAGGCGTCGCCCGGCCTGAGCGTCGCAAGCGGGAAGCGCTTGAGAATGGCCGG
Organism: Betaproteobacteria bacterium; assembly: GCA_043779885.1. Classification (GTDB taxonomy): domain Bacteria; phylum Pseudomonadota; class Gammaproteobacteria; order Burkholderiales; family SG8-41; genus PALSA-1004. Next base: position 2,248 of record JAYWDM010000385.1, read on the forward strand.
GACAAGGCGCAGCGTCGATCCGAGGTGCGCCGGCGCGTTGGTCATCAGGGAAAGCGCGCGGCCGCCGGCATCGCAGATCGCGGTCGAGCAATCGGCGCGCTCCTTGATGTTGGGAGAAAATGCGGTGCGCACCAGGCTCGCGGCCATTTCGTGCGTCGCCGCTTCGAATGCGCTGGCAATGATTTCGAGTTGTGCGTGGGCCATGTTTCAGTTCCTTAATAACTCCTTCCCCCGTCAAGAGGGAGGGAATCATGTTTGGTTACTTCGTCGGACTCACAACCTGCAGCAGGAGATTGAACATATCGTCGACCCGCGCGCCGAAGTCCGGCGGGATCACCGTCGTGCAGTCCATCTGCTCGACGATGGCGGGCCCTTTCAGCGCATCGCCGGGAAGCAGCGTGCCGCGCTCATATACGGGGCAGTCGACGAAACCGCCGGCGCTGTCGAAATACACCTTGCGCATGGCCGCCGGCGCAAGGGCGCCTGCGCGCGCGCTCGCGCGGGTTCCCGCGAAATCCGCGCGCCCCGTCGCCATGCGCGCGCGCACGCGAAAAGTCACCAGTTCGAGCAGCTTTTCCGGTGAATCGTAGCCGAACATTTCGCGATGCGCCGCGTGAAAGTTCGATTTTACGGCGGCGAGCGCCGCATCATCGAATACGCCTGCCGGCACGTCGACCGTCAGTTCGTGATTCTGCCCGGCATAACGCGCATCCGCGGTGCGCGACAGCCTGAGTTGCGCCACCGCGGTGCGCTGCCGCGCAAATGCCGCCCGCGCTTTGTCTTCCAGTTCGCCATAAACGGCGTCGACGCGGGCGGTGCAGTCGGGCGCACGCTCGCTGGTCATGCGCGTGCGGCTGAAGTCCGCCTGCAGGTCGTTGACGAGCACGCCCATCGCGCACAACACGCCGGGAGCGGGGGGAATCAGTACGCCCGCGACGCCCAGATGCCGCGCGACCGCCGCCGCATGCACCGGCCCGGCGCCGCCAAACGCGACCAGCAGAAAATCGCCCGGGTCGAGTCCGCGCTCCACCGAGACGAAGCGCACCGCGTGCGCCATGCTGGTATCGGCCACGGCGATGATGGAAGCAGCCGCGTCCACGACATCGATCTGCTTCGGGTTCGCGATATGGCGCTCGATGGCCGCAAAAGAGCGCCCGGCGTCGATCCTGAGCGCGCCGCCCAGCAGGTATTGCGGATTAAGGCGTCCCAGCACGACGTTGGCATCCGTCACGGTCGCCTGCTCGCCGCCATGGCCGTAGCACGCGGGCCCCGGCCGCGCGCCGGCGCTGTGCGGACCAACCCGCAACAGGCCGCCGGGATCCAGCACGGCAATGCTGCTGCCGCCCGCGCCGACGGTATGCACGTCGAGCGCCGCCGCCTTGAGCGGGACGCCATTGATCATGCGGCTGTGACTCAACTGCGGCTTGCCGTTTTGCACCAGGCACACGTCCGTGCTGGTGCCGCCCATGTCGAAAGTGATGATGTTGCCGTGGCCGCTGCGGGTGGCGACGTACACAGCACCACTGACGCCCCCGCTGGGTCCCGAGAACAGCGTATCGATGGGACGTTCCCCCGCCTGCTCAGGCGTCATGATGCCGCCGCCCGAATTCATGATGAAAGGCGGATCCGGAATCGCGAGGCGCGCAACTTCGGCTTCAAACTTGCGGAAATAATCCCGCGTCGCCGGCATCAGATACGCATTGACCACCGTGGAACTCAAGCGCTCGTATTCGCGAAATTCCGGCAACACGTCCGAGGAAACCGCGACATGTCCCGCGGGCCAACGCTCGCGCAGCGCACTGGCGACCGCGCGCTCGTGCGCTGGATTGGCGTAGGCATTGAGAAAACAGATCGCGACGGCCTGCACGCCTTGCGCGAGCAAGCTGTCGATCGCGGCGTGCACGCTCGCGCAATCGAGCGCTGTGAGCACCGCGCCGTCGGCCGCCATGCGCTCGATGACCTCCATGCGCAAATGGCGCGGCACCAGGGGCTCCGCCTTGGAAACGAACGGGTCGAACGTATGCGGCCGTTTCTGGCGCGCGATTTCCAGCAGATCGCGAAAGCCCGCCGTCGTGATCAGACCGGTCAGCGCGCCTTTGCGTTCGAGCAGGGCATTGGTCAAAACCGTGGTGCCGAGCCC
>JAYWDM010000386.1:0-4385 GCA_043779885.1 Betaproteobacteria bacterium
CGCGCTGCGCGCCCCCAGGTGGGCAAGCGTGGTGACCTCGATCTGCGGGAGTGCCGCGCTAAGAAAAAAGCTCATCAGCAACACGACCGCAAACAATGCGTCGAAGCCTTGCGCGGCAAACAATCCACAATAAATCGCCGTGCCGATCACGCTACCCGCGCGCGCAACGCGCAGCCGATGCCCGCCGCGGTCGGCGAGCCAGCCCCACAGATGCGGCGCGAATATGCGCACGAGCTGCGGCAGCGCCATGATCACGCCAATGCCGCCGGCGGCGATGCCGAGCGAACTCAGATAAAGGCTGAAATACGGCGCGAACGCGCCGAGGTAGGCAAAGTAGAAAAAATAAACGCCGGCGAGCCGCCAGTAAGGCAACTGCTGCACAGGTTAATGTGCAGCAGAGGAAATCAGGGCCGGGACATCCGACACTTTTTTGGCAATTGCATATGTCCAGATGCAGAATCCTCCATCGGAGTTTAGAGTATCTATCCACTTTTCGGCAGCGGATTCACTGATCGCCGAGTACGGTTCGCGGCAAACATTATGCGAAAACCGGCGCCTGGAACGCCATTTGGGCGCCTCGCCTTCGAGTATCCACCAACGCTCTTCCGGCTCCTTGAATGGCGAGTTTAGGATTGGTTCGGTGACTGCGAAGTTGTTCATAAGGACGTTGCAGTTCGGATCGTGCGAATAGCGCGCGCCAAGCTCGGGCTGGAGCGCGATGCTTCCAACGGCTCCCAATGCGTATCGATAAAGTTCTCCATCGCGCGAGTGTAGTTCTTGCCTACTGGCGCCGTCGTGCCCGACTCCGGAACAAGGTCTTCTCGAATCTGTCTCGACCTTGAGTCACGTGCAAGATTGACGATGGTTTGCTTGGGATTACCTACTGCATCTGGATCGCGGGGAAGACGTTTTGCGGGCACACGCAAATAGCCTGCAATATTCGATGTGTCTGCAAGCAACCAGCTTTCCAGCATATGTGATGCAATGCGCAGCAGGAATCGCGAGGACAGTCGGCGCCCAAGTTGCTCGGCGATCAGTCCCGGCGCGCAAAGATTGCGGTCGAGATCGGTGAGCGCGAGCACGAGACCGTCGTTTCTCGCCATCTCATTGTATCGCGGCGCGTCGCGCCAAAAGGCTCCGCTACCGCCTTTGTCGATGCAACGCGCCGGGTCGAACGGGACACCTAATGTGCGCAAAATCTTCCCCGCTGCTCGCGCATCGAGCAAGCCCTCGCCGACAACCAACTCAACAGGGTTCATAGACTGAGATCGGCGAAGAGGTCCATCTGAGCGAGTTTAGTGCGGGGGATTACCGCCTCGTTTGCTGTAATGCCGTGCCGCATGAGTTTCACAACGTCTGCTATGGAAGCGCATGAAGCGACTTTTGATCCTTCAGCGGCAGGCTCGACAAGCAGGATTTCCTCTGGCGCGATTCCCTCATCCGACAACAGCTCCTCGCTATGGGTAGACAGTAACACCTGGCGGCCACCGCCGGAGCGCTGCGCGCGATGGATGAACGGCGCGAGCCGGCGCACCAGCGCGCTATGCAGCGACAATTCGGGTTCTTCGAGCAGTACCGGTCCCGCCCGCTTCTCCTGCAGCGTCCACAGTAAACCAATCAACCGCAAGGTACCATCGGAGAATTGATGCTCGGTCTGATAAGCGCCTTGAGGTCGCCAGTGCTGAAAGCGCGCCTGCAAGTGAGGGCGGCCCATGTCGTCCGCGATGAGCTGTAGTTCCGAAAGCGGCGCCGCCACTATCGTCAAGACGTTCTGGATGCGCTTCAGGCGTGCATTGCGCTCGCGCTCCGGCTTAGCTCGAATCCGGTCGAGTAAGTCGCGTCCGAACGGGTCAGCACCAATGGTCGAGGCAAGCGGTGGCTGTCCCTCCCGCACCAAGTGCGGGACGAGGTGTAAATAAGAAACACTCCCGAAAAATTCTGCCAGCGCCCGGTAATCCTGGTTTTGCGTCAGCTGCTGAATGTAGGCTTGCTTGAGCTGGTCGGGATCGCGCTTGTCGGCATCGTTAGGCCGGGTAAATAGCACCCGCTCCGTTCCGGCAGCACGATGAATCACTTGCTCCTTGACCACGACCGGGTATGTCTTTTTGACTGAATGGTGCGAAAACGCGAGTTCGTAGCGCCAGTTCGACTTATCGTTGGTGACTTCGACCGCAATCGAGACCTGAGTGTTGGTGCCGCGTGCGTACAGCGAACGCAGCTTCGACATGCCGTCGCGCGCCTCGACCGCCTTGGCCAAGCCGCCACCTTCGGTTACAAGATCCCTCAGGAAACGAAATGCATCGAGAAAGTTAGACTTTCCACTGGCATTGGGCCCAACCAGAAAGACCCGGTTCGCGAGCGGAACATCCACACGGGTGAAATTTTTCCAGTTACGAAGCTCTATCCGGGAGAAGCGTATGGCACTCATTTCTCCTCCTTCAAACTTGTGACTACCATCAACTCATTTCGCCGGTCGTCGATAACCGTGACCGTAACCCGACGATGCCCGCCGGCTTCGAACGTAACGCTGGCAGTGCCTGCAAGATATTGCCAGACTGTATTCACAATTTGCCCATGAGTGCGCGCTTCTCGAACTGCGGCTGGGTGCCGACATCAGGCCGGGCGGGTGCGTTCTCCTGATGGTGGTATTCGGCGGCCTGCCCCGGCTTGACGATTTTCTTCTGGCGCGCCATGGCGGGCTATTTCTTCGCTCGCTTCGCGGACTTGCGTCTGCGCGGTTGAAGCAACTTGTTCACCGCGTCGAGATCGAAGACTTCCGGATTCCACTGCTCCCCGATCCACTCGAGCATTTCATCGTGCTCGGGATGCTTGGGATCGGCCATTACTTCAAGAAAATTCAGGTAACCGGGAAATCCGCCGCAGTCCTCAGGCGGACAGGCGCGTTCGCCGCCGGTGCAGCGCGGATACTGTACGTCCGACTCAGGTGCGAAAACCTTTTCGACCTTGATCTCGTGCGTCCAGCTATCGCCCATGTCATATTCGTAGCGGAACTTTATGCGGCGCCCCGCAAGCATGGCTTCGAGCGTGGTTGCGTCCGCCACGCGAGCGCGTGGCCGCCCTGGAAAATTAAACTGTTCCGGCTCCGGGCTGACCTCGACCTTGTCTACGTCAAACATCCAAAGGTGACAATCTTCCCAGCCCATCGCAATCTGGATCGCATCGTGCAAATCGTAAAATGACATTCTGCTGGGCACCTCCAGCCTCCGCCAGATCGGTGGTTCGATGTACGGAAGGGCGATTTTCAATTGATAGATCTGCACTGCACCGTTCATTTCACGCCTCGTCGGGGTCGGGATTTTCGGTCGCGGCAGCAGCGCGCAACCGCTCGACGACGTCGGTGGGCGCCTGCGCCGCGAGCTTCGGCGTCGCGCACTGCACGTCGCCATTTTGCGCGCGATGGCGCAAAGCGTGGTCCATCAGCGTCAGCGCGAGCATCGCTTCGCAAATCGGGGTCGCGCGGATGCCGACGCAGGGGTCGTGGCGCCCATGCGTTTCGATCGTGGTTGCCTTGCCTTCCATGTCTATCGTGCGGCGTGGCAGGCGGATGCTGGAGGTCGGCTTGACCGCAACGTTCACCACGATAGCCTGCCCGGTCGAAATCCCGCCGAGTATGCCGCCCGCGTTATTGGTGAGAAAACCCTGCGGCGCCATCTCGTCGGAATGCTCGGTGCCTTTCTGCCCGACCGCCGCGAAGCCCGCGCCGATCTCCACGCCCTTTACCGCGTTGATGCTCATCATGTTGTACGCGATGTCGGCATCGAGCTTGTCGTAGACCGGCTCGCCCCAACCCACCGGCACGCCGGTCGCAATGGTCGTAATTTTCGCGCCGACGGAGTCGCCGGACTTCCTCAACTTGTCCATGAATTCTTCGAGCTGCGGCACCACGTCCGCATCCGCGACAAAAAATGGATTGGCGTTGACGCCATCCCAACTCTTGAACGGCACCGCGATCGGGCCCAGCTGCGACAGGTAGCCGCGCACGACGATGCCGAATTTTTCACCCAGCCACTTCTTCGCGATGGCCGCAGCCGCGACGCGCACCGCGGTCTCGCGCGCCGACTGCCGACCGCCGCCGCGATAGTCGCGTATGCCGTATTTCTGCCAGTAGGTGTAATCGGCGTGGCCGGGCCGGAACGTGTCCTTGATCTTCGAATAATCCTTGCTGCGCGCATCGACGTTGCGTATCAAAAGCCCGATCGGCGTGCCGGTGGTGCGGCCTTCGAATACGCCGGACAGAATTTCCACGATATCGTCCTCGCGCCGTTGCGTAACGTGGCGCGACGTGCCCGGTTTGCGCCGGTCGAGGTCAAGCTGGATGTCAGCCTCCGTAAGCGCGAGCCCGGGCGGACAGCCGTCGACCACGC
>JAYWDM010000387.1:0-4382 GCA_043779885.1 Betaproteobacteria bacterium
CCGCGGCCGTTCAAATCAGGCTGCCGATGCGGTCGCGATACCGGGCTGCCGCCCGTCAATCGGCAAGCGCGGTCGAGGCCTTCAGATCCGGCACGCGAGTGCTGCGCCCGCGCACCATCGCTGCGACGATAACGATGGCGCCGGTGGCGAGGGCAATGACCAGCAGCACGAAACTGGAATATTGCAGCGCCGCAACCGTACTGCTCGCCAGTTCAAGTTTGCCGAGTTGATAAAGATAGGCCGGGATCACGAGGATGCGGCTGGCCGCCACTATCAGCATGATCGTCGCCATCACGACCTTGATCAGATAAGGCCTGACGTAGGTAGTGCCGATCGCCCCCAGCTGAATCCCGAACAGCGAACCGGCCAGCAGCAATAGCGTCAGGCGGATGTCGACCAGACCATGCAGCGCGAAGTTGACACTCCCGCCGAATCCCATCACGAACGCAATGACCAGCTCGGTGGCGCTTGCCACCAGCGCCGGCGCGCCGAGCACATACATCATCCCCGGCACGCCGATAAAGCCGCCGACCGCGATCGTCGCGGCGAGCATGCCGGTGGCCAAACCGAGAGGCACCGTGAACAGCGCCGAAACGCGCACGCCGGCAGTCCTGAAATGCATCATCGTGCCGGGTATTTCGACGGACTGCACCCATTGCGCAAGGCGTGAAGTACGGTCATCCGCGTTCGTATCTCCGGCACAAAATACGCGAACCGCGTCGCGCATTACGTAAGAGCCGACGATGGTCAATACGACGACGTAGGAAAGGCTCACGTACAGATTGGAGCCGGCATCTCCGTAGTTCGCCTTGATGTGCCGCTGGAGGTCGGCGCCCAGCCATACACCGATCGCGGCGGAGGCCGCCATCACCAGTCCGAGCTTCAAATCAACATGACCATAACGATGGCGGCGGTGAGCACCGACCAGGGCCTTGGGAAATTTGTGGCACATGTTGCTCGCGACCGCCACCGCGGCTGGCACGCCCATGGTCATCATTGCCGGCGTCAGCACGAAGGCGCCGCCGGAACCGATGAAGCCGCTGACCAAACCGCCGATGAACCCGATAACCAGCAGCAACAGCACGTTCGCCGTGGTGAGGTCGATGAAATGGGCAGGCGCCGGTTCCACGCTCAGCCTTTGCGCTTCCCGGTCACCCCAAGCACCTCCCAGAAGTACCCGGTAAACGCGCCGTGGGCGAATGAAAATACGAGGGCGGTGATCACCGGCAACGCCGGATACCAGCCATCGGTTCGGGTAAATGCCGCCAGGATTTCGCGGTGATACAGATACAGTCCAAGATACAGAGCGCCTGAAATAATTCCGGAGAAAACGAGCGCCCGATAGGGTTTACGGTCCGCCAACGACTCATCCTCCTGCGTGCCGGTTTCGCATGCATTGAATTAAAGCATGGGAGTCTCGCCGAAGCAAATACCCCCACGCGGGGTCCATGACGCTACAGCGGAAAGAACACCGGCAACAGCAGCGTAAACGCAACCCACATGAGCAGCGTCAGCGGCACGCCCACGCGCAGAAAATCCGAGAATTTGTAGCCGCCCGCGCTGAATATCAGCAGGTTCGTCTGGTACGCCATCGGCGTGACATAGCTCATGTTCGCGCCGAACAGCACCGCCAGCACGAACGCTTCGGGCGACAGCCCGAGTTGCTGCGCGATGCTGATCGCTATCGGCGTGCCGATGACGCCCGCCGCGTTGTTCGACACCACGTTCGTCAGAATCGCCATCAGCAGCATCAGTCCGTTCATGATCAGCACGGGCGGCAGGCCCGCGGAGGCCGCCACGTAGAGTTGCGCCAGGTAGTCGGCGCCGCCGGTGCGTATCAGGGCAAGACCCATCGCCAGGCTCACCACCACGATGAGGATCACCTGCGTGCTCAGCGCTTCGGCGGCGTCGGTCCACGTGAGGCAGCGGGTGATCAGCATCAACCCCATGCCGGCAAGCGCGGTCACCACGATGGGGGCAATTCCCAGCGCCGCGGCGGCGATGACCGCGAACATGATCGCGAGCGCGAGCGGCGCTTTTGCCGTGTGCGGCAGGTCGAGCACGAGCGTATGCCCGTTGGCCCTGAGGTCGGCGAGATTCTCCGCCGAGCCCTGGGCGAGCAAAACGTCACCGACCTGCAGCACAACCTCGGTAAGATCGCCTTTGGCGGGTGTCGCCTGTCCGCGCGCGCGGTGTATCGCGAGTATCACCAGGCCATAGCGGTCGGCAAACCGCGCCCGTTTGACCGTGCTGTGGCAGAGCGGCGAATGCGCGGTCACCACGATTTCGGTCAGTTGCTGGCCTTCCGCCGACAGCGGATGTTCGTCGTTCACCGGCGTCTCGATGTTCGAAACGTTGTAGAGCTTGACGCCGAGCAAACGCTCGTATTCCTCGAGGGCTTCCGGGGAATCGCGCACCAGCAGGCACGACGTCTCGAGCCTGATGCTTTCGCGCGTAAACAGGAACAACGCGCCGGCGATCAGGCAGAGAACGGCAATGGCGTGGGCGTCAGGAATGGGCGGCAGCATAATGTGTGGCGGCAGCGTTGCGCGGCCGTTGCTTGGAATGTAATCCCGCTGCGACGCGACAGTGGCGACCTGTGCATGGCCTGCGGTAATGCGCGCGCATCTTACCGCATTTGCCGCCTGCGGTGACCAAGGCGTTATTCCGGCTGCAGCAATTTTCGCAGTCCGGCCTCGTCATGCGCGCCCTGTCGGCGCGCTCGGCATTGCCGCGTCAAGGCCCGCGGAAAACATCATTTGCATCCACAACCGGCAATTCGGGTTTGCACGCGCAACGCAACTGCTACAATGCCCGCATTGACCGCCCCGTCCCGGGCGCCGTCCCCGACGCAAACCATCATCTGGCCAAAGTGACGAACGCATCGATTGCGCGTCTGCTTGCGCCGCGCCGCGGGAGCGGCCGGACTATATACTGTATAACCTGATCTTCTTGGGCGCCTGACGTGAAATTGCTGGATCCGGACTGGAACGCAATTCTGCACTGGATCACGACGCCGTGGTTCACGATCGGCAGCACGCCGATCAGCCTGCCGCGCCTGCTGGGACTGGTGTTGATCGTCGCGTCGGTATGGTGGTTCGCCTACCTGATCGAGGGCGGCCTGCGGCGGATTGCGACACGCGGCGGCCAGGGACCGGCGACCCGCTCCAACGTCTATGCGGTCACGCGCATCATCCGCTATCTGGTATGGATCGTCGGCACCGTCATTGGTCTGAATTATATCGGCTTCGACCTCGCCAGCTTTGCGTTGATCGGCGGCGCGGTGGGCGTTGGCATTGGCTTCGGCCTGCAGAATATTTTCAGCAACTTCATCTCGGGCGTCATCATCCTGCTCGAGAAAACCCTCAAGGTCGGCGACTATGTCGACCTGCAGTCGGGTGTGATGGGCACCGTCGCTGAAATCGGCGTCCGCTACACGCGCGTGACGACCAACGACTCGGTCGACATTCTGGTGCCGAATTCCGAATTTATTAACGGCCGCGTCATCAACTGGACCTTCGACAACGAGTTTCGGCGCATGCGGATCCGCTTCGGCGTCGCCTACGGCTCCGACAAGCAGCAGGTGCGGGAAGCGGGTATAGCCGCCGCCATAGCCGTCAAGGGCACCATTAACGAGGGACGGCGAAAACCCGAAGTCTGGCTGGTGAATTTTGGCGACAATAGTCTGGATTTCGAGTTGATGGTGTGGGTCGGTCACGAAAGGATCACGCGTCCCGGGCGCACCAAGGCCGAACTGCTGTGGGCGCTCGAAGACGAATTGCGCAATCGCGGCATCGAAATTCCGTTTCCGCAACGCGACTTGCACCTGCGGTCCGGATCGCTCGACGTGAAGCTCGGCAACAACGCCGGCAATGTCACCATCGGCAGGCCGGCGCCCGGCGGTTAGACCGGACTGCGGGTCAGCCGCCGGCCGCGGCAGCGGGGTGATGCGCGATCATCAGCAGGACATCGCCAGCCTGAATCGTGAATCTGTCGCTCTCCCAGTAGCCGATCTTGTCCTCGCCGCGGTAGATGCGCACGACGAGCGCCTCGTGTATCTGCTGCGGATTCATGCCGATTTCCTCGGGGCGCGCCGCGCGCTCGATCAGCCTCACGCGGCCGCCCGCCGTCAATAGATCGAGCACATAGTCGGCAACGTGGGACGTCGACACCGCGTCGGCCAGCAGGTAGCCGCCCACTCGCGACGGCGAAACGACAATGTGCGCGCCCGCCTGGCGTATCAGCTTGAAATTTTCCTCTTCGTTGACGCTCGCCACGATCTTGACGCGGGGATTGACGTTGCGCACCGTCAGCACGATCAACGCCGCCGTATCGTCACGCCCCGCGCTGACGACCACGGCTCACGCACGGTCGATATTCGC
>JAYWDM010000388.1:0-12026 GCA_043779885.1 Betaproteobacteria bacterium
GCTGTTCATTTCCAACGTCGGCGCGATTGCGGTCAATGCGGCGCTGTACCGAAAGCTGCCGTACGATCCGCAGCGCGATTTCATGCCGTTGACGCTCGCGACGACGTCGCCGCTCTTCCTGATCGCGAATCTGAACGTGCCCGCGAGCTCCGTGAAGGAGTTGATAGCGCTGGCGAAGGCCAAACCCGATTCGCTCACGATCGGCTATCCGGGCAGCGGCGGCATGCTCGCCGGTTACATGTTTCTGCAGATGGCCGGCATCAACATTCTGCAGGTGCCGTACAAGACCGTGCCCGGCGTCATGACCGATCTGATCTCCGGGCAGATTCAGCTCTACTTCGCGGCGACCAGCAATGCCGTGCCGCAGATCAAGGCCGGCCGCATCAAGGCGTTCGCGGTGACGACTGAAGCGCGCGCGGCGATATTGCCCGACGTGCCGACGATGTCCGAAGCGGGGCTGGCGGGCTTCAGCTCGGACTTCTGGTTCGGCTTTTTCGTGCCGGCCGGCACGCCGCCTGAAATCGCGGCGCGGCTCAACCGCGAAATCGTCGCCATACTCAGGCATCCCGACATGCGCGAGAAAATCACCGCGCTGGGCGATATCATCATTGCCAGCACGCCGGAGGCGTTCGCCGACAAGATCAGGAGCGATATCGCGCGCTACCGGCAGGTCGTGCAGGACGCGAAGGTCCCGCTGCAGGACTAGCAGTTTGTTGAATTTCGCCACAGCCGCCATGATCCCGTCATGCCGACGAAAGTCGGCATCCAGGAAGATGTTGATTCGCTTGAATCACGTTTTCTGGACCCCGGCGTACGCCGGGGAGACGAGTCAAACTTCAACTTGCTGCTAGGCCGCGTCCACCCGTGAGCGCAGCCTGTTCCGCCCGCGTTTCAGTCGCCTCGATCGCATGCGTGCTGGCGGCAGCCGGCGCTTGCGCGCAACCGTATCCGGCCAAGCCGGTGCGTTTCGTGCTGCCCTACGGCGCGCCCGGCGGCTCGCCGGATATCATCGCGCGAACGATCGGTGCGAAGCTCACCGAAGCGTGGGGCCAGCAGGTCGTGGTCGAACCGCGCGTCGGCGCTGGCGGAACGATCGGCACCGAGGTGGTCGCCAATGCGGCGCCCGATGGCTACACCCTACTGCTGACCAGCCCGAGTCACGCGATCAACGTTACGCTCTACCCGAAACTGCCGTACGACGCGGTCGCCGACTTCATACCGATCACGCAACTCGTCGAAGTGCCCAATATCCTTGTCATCCATCCGTCGCTGCCGGCGCGCTCGGTGAAAGAACTGATTGCGCTCGCGAAGGCCAAACCCGGCAGTCTCAATTACGGCTCGGCGGGCAGCGGTTCGTCGCAGCATCTGGCCGGAGAGCTGTTCAGGAAAATGGCCGGAGTCGACATGGTGCATATCCCTTACAAGGGCGGCGGTGGCGTCGTTGTCGACCTCATTGCGGGGCAGGTGCAACTGACCTTCGGCTCCGCGACATCATTGCCGTACGTGCGCTCCGGCAGGCTCATTGCGCTGGCGGTCACGACGGCCCGGCGCGTAAGCAGCCTGCCGGCACTGCCGACGATCGCCGAATCCGGCCTGCCCGGGTATGAGGCATCGGCGTGGTACGCGCTGTTTGCGCCCGCACGCACGCCCAGGCCCATCATCGACAAAGTGCAGGCGGAAGTCGTGCGCGCGCTGAAGTCACCGGACGTGCGCGAGCGCTTGGCGTTTGAGACGATACAACCGGTCGGCTCGACCTCCGCCGAACTCGCCGAATTCCTCAAGCGCGAAATCGCCAAGTGGGGTGCGATCGTCAGGGAATCGGGCGCGAAAGTCGAGTAGAGCGGGACGGGAACTCTGGCCAAGCCCGCCGTTATGGAGTAAATTTTTCCCTCGGGGGGAGAATAAGGCTATGAGCAGCAATCGACGCAGCGTCCTGCAGGCGGCGCTCGGCACCGGATTGGGATTATTGTTGCCGGAATGCGCGCGCGCGCAAGCCGCCGATTCGCGCAATGCACGCCCGCAAGAGGGAGATCGCCTGGTGTATGCCGACGGCGATCGCAAAGGCGCGCCTGTAAAGCTTGATGCATTGCCGGTAGGCGGGCCGCCGATAACGGCCATGCCGCAAGATGCCGCGAGCGGCACGGTGCGCGACGGTTCGCGCCTGAATCAGATTTTGCTGGTGCGCCTGGATCCGGCGCGCCTGCAGGGCGACACGCAAGGGCGCGCGGCGCACGGCGTGGTGGCGTATTCGGCGGTGTGCACACATGCCGGCTGCGACGGTTTTGCATGGACGCCGGAAAAGCAAATGTACAAGTGTCCATGCCACGATTCCGAGTTCGACCCGGCGGATGCGGCCAAGGTCACCGGCGGACCGGCCACGCGGCGTTTGCCCGCGCTGCCTCTTAAAATCGCGGATGGGTTGGTGGTCGTGGCCGGTGCATTTACCGCGCGCGTGGGAGTGATTTCAAACTGATGGTTCGTGCAGGATTTGAAAGGGGAGCTTGGCTATGAAGATCGGGAATTTTTTAAAGTTGGTGCTGTGCGCGGCAGGGTTGGCCATCGTGCAACAGGCGGCGGGCTACGATGCGGTGACCGCCGAGCGGTTGCTCAAGCCCGAGCCGGAAAACTGGCTCATGTATCGCGGCACCTATAACGGGCACGGCTACAGCCCGCTCGACAAGATCAATACGAAGAACGTCAGGAAACTGGCTCCAGTATGGAGCTATTCCACCGGGCAGGTCGAAGGCCATCAGGCGCCGCCGATTATCAACAACGGCGTGATGTTTATTTCCACGCCGCGCAATCAGGTGCTGGCGTTGAATGCGAAGACCGGCGACCTGATCTGGCAGTATCAACGCGAGTTCGGCGACGACGTGGTGCACCCGCATCCGACCAACCGCGGCGTGGCGCTCTACGGGAACCGCGTTTATCTTGCGACCATGGACACCCATGTGGTGGCGCTGGATGCGCGCACCGGCAAGGTGGTGTGGGATACCAAGGTCGATGAGAACAAAAACAACTATTACTTCACGCTCGCGCCGCTGATCGTCAAGGACAAGGTCATGGTCGGCACGTCCGGCGGCGAATACGGCATCCGCGGCTACATTGCCGCGCTGGATGCCGAAACCGGCAAGGAAGTGTGGCGCACGCACATGATTCCCGGCCCGGGCGAACCCGGTCACGAAACCTGGCAGGGCGACCAGTGGAAGACCGGCGGCGTTTCGGTGTGGATTACCGGGCACTACGACCCCGCGCTGAATCTGACCTATTGGGGCACCGGCAACGCAGGGCCGTGGCCGGCGGACGCGCATCCCGGCGATAACAAGCATGCCACCTCGGTCGTCGCGATCGATCCGGACACGGGCAAGATCAAGGGCAGCCACCAGTATCACTGGAACGACAACTGGGACTGGGACGAAGTTTCAGCGCCGCTGTTGGTCGACATCAAGCGCAATGGCCGCGACATCAAGGCGCTGGTGCATCCGGGCCGCAACGGCTATTTGTGGGTGCTTGAGCGCAAGGCCGACAGCATCGGATTCGTCGACGGCAAACCCTACGTCAAGCACGACGTGATTACCGGCCTCGATCCAGTAACGGGCCGCCCGACGTACAACATGGACAAGCGCCTGGTGGTCGGCAAAGAGGTGACGTTCTGCCCGTCGCATTGGGGCGGCAAGGATTGGCCGCCCGCGGCGTACAACCCGAAAACCCGGCTGCTCTACGTCCCCTTGCAACAAAACCTGTGCTCCACACTCACAGGCGAGGCAAAGATTGCCCCGTATGCCGCAGGCAAGCGTTACGTCGGCACCGATGCCGCGAAGACTCGCGTGTTCGCGCGCGAGGGCGCGGATCACATCGGCGAAGTCCAGGCCTGGAATCTGGATACGGGCAAGCTCGCGTGGACCTACAACTTCCCGAACATGGGTATCAATTGGGGGCCGTTGCTGACGACCGGCGGCGGACTGGTGTTCGGTGGCGGATCTGCCGACCGCAACTTCCGCGCGCTCGATGCGAAAAACGGCAAACTCTTGTGGGAGTTCAAAACCAATTCCGGCATCACCGGCGTGCCGAGTTCGTACATGATCGACGGCGTGCAGTACATCGCCGTGCAGGCGGGCTGGGGCGTGGATGCGCAGAAGATGGTGGGTCGCCTGAACACGTCGATGAAAACCAATGTGCAGGTGCCGCAGGGCGGCGTGGTGTGGGTGTTTGCGGTGAAAAACTAGCGGCGCGGCTTGCCGCGAGGGCGTTGCTCCCGCGCTCTTGCGGCAAG
The DNA here is from genome assembly GCA_043779885.1 of Betaproteobacteria bacterium. Taxonomy (GTDB): domain Bacteria; phylum Pseudomonadota; class Gammaproteobacteria; order Burkholderiales; family SG8-41; genus PALSA-1004. Next base: position 4,274 of record JAYWDM010000388.1, read on the forward strand.
CGATCTTCAATCGACAACGGCGACGACCTGAACTTCGGCCGGTTGCCCGGGCGCTCGACCGATTCCGGCGCCGCGTTATTCACGCGTCTGCTCAAGATGAATCACTGCCGCGATACCGAACACTGATCCGCCGAATCTGCCCGCCACTTCGAACGTCTGCAGTTCGTGGGCCATCTGCACGAGCGCAAACGAGACCAGAGAACGCACGATTTTTACTGATACCACGTTGCCGAACCGGGCACACTGATCGGTAATGAACCGGCTGATTTGCTGGTCGGATTCTTGCAGGTCAACTTGTAACATCGCCGTCACCCGCTGCCGCGCCCTTGCCCCGTGCGCGGTTGCCATGCCGAATGCTCCCTGCGGAGCAGCGCGAGATTTCGTCGCAGGCATTACTTCCAGCCTGCGCCGGCCCGCATCCGTTTATGCCGTTACGCCGCAAAGCGCTCGAGTGCCGACTGTATGCCGTTGTCGATCTCGGTCCTGGACAACAGTTTGTGGCGAGCGGTGAGCGTAAGTCGAACGTCAATAAACCTTCCTTCGTGCGGCCAGGACTCATCAGCTTGCGCGGAATATCCGGCGGAGCGGAACAGCTGATCGAATCGTCCGAGGTCGAAGGACGCTTCGAACACACTGGTGAGCAAACCGTCCAGCGACGCCAGGGCTTCGTCAGTTGAGCGCCCTCTACCGCATGCATCGAGGAACTGGCAGGTCGCAATCACTCCATCCACGGTTTTGCGGGTCTCGACGGGAATTCTTACCGAAAGCACGACGGGCCGGAACATATCTGCCTCCTGACTCGAATATTCTGCAATCGTTCAACACGGTGCGGTATCGGGAACGATGATTCTATGATTGCGTGTGAAGGTCAATAAGACGTACGGCCTAGTGCCGGTAGCGGCATGACCGGCGCGTGCGGCGCAGGGGAAAACAGCGGAGCCTTGACGCTGGCAGGCCGTTAATATACCGTCACCGGCGAACCTGCAATACATTCAATACGTAAACCGGTCTTTCCGAACCGGCATTTCATCCATAACCATCTGTCGATGGAGGAGCTTATGAACGCCAACCGGACGCATAGCTTCAGCCTGCGCGCCGCCGCCGTGATTTTCGCGGCGGCCTTTGCCGTAAATTTTGGAGCCGTCCAATCCGCCTCTGCGCAGGACAAGCCGCGCAAGGTGGTGCTGCGCTTCGCGGCGGACTTCACGCCGCCGCCGCATCCGGCCGGCATGGCGATGAAGTATTTCGAGAAACGGTTGCCCGAGGTCATCCCCGGCAGCGAGGCGCGCCTGTACTTCGCCGGCGCGCTCTACACCATACCGGAAGCCTTCGAGGCGATGCGCCAGGGCAACCTCGAGATGACCTGGATGCAGATGGGCAAGGCGGCGCCTGTCGACCCGTGGATGATGACGGTTATCGGGCCGGGCATACTCACGACCCCCGGCGCGGTCGACAATTTCGAGAAGACGAAGACTTACCAGATGCTGGTCGAACGGCTTTCGAAGAATCAGGCGATCAAGGTATTCGGCGCGGGGCAGATGAGCTTCGGCATGGGCGTCGGCGGCAAGAAACGTTACATCGCGCCCGCTGACTTCAGCGGCAGAAAAGTCCGCAGCATGGGGCCGGTCGAGAACGCTTCGCTCAGCGCATGGAAGGCGAATCCGGTCGTCATGGGGTTTGGCGAGGTGCCGAACGCGCTTGAGTCGGGCGTGATCGACGGCCTGATGACGAGCATCGGCGGCTGGCTCTCCGTGCGTGAACAGGCGCCCTACTACACGACGGGCGGCGCCGGCGCCTTCACCGGCGACTATTACATGATCAGCGCGAGCCGGCGCTGGTGGGACCGGTTGACGCCGGCGACGCAAAAGGCATTGGAGGGCCTTATCGCCGAGACGATTCAGGTGCAGAAGGAATACAACTGGTGCGTCGACCGGCTCACCTACGCGAAATACGGGACCAAAGACCCGTCGAAGCCGGGCGTCTACTGGATGACGCCGCAGGAGGCGTTGGTTCTGACCAGCGCGGTGGGCGACGCGTCGAGCGTTTACGTGAAGACCAAGATCCCGGCAGACGCGAAACCGTGGGTCGACACCTTCGTCAAGGAAGGCCGTGAATTGTCGAAGAACAACCCGCCGGGCTCGTCGTGGATCGAGAAAATTGACTGCAACAAGTACGCCGATCAGATAGTCATCAAGTAAAGCGCCGCGGAGCGGATTCGGTCGCGTGGAGAAGGCGTACGTAATATGGCGCGCGTTTCAGGACCGGATCCTGGGACGCGCGGCCGCGCTGTTGCTGCTTGGATGCACGCTGCTCGCGCTGCTTGAGATCTTCCGCCGTTACGTGCTCGGCGTGTCCTTCGAGTGGCAGCAGGACTTTGTCACCTATGTCACCCTGAGCGGCGTTTATCTCTACTTCGGCATCGCGCAGCGGCACGGTTCGCACCTGAACGTGACGATACTGACCGATTCGCTGGACGCGGTCGGGCCGCGCGCGCATGCCGTGGCCGAGGTCGTCCGCCTCGTCGCGCTCGTCTTTTCGTTTGTGTTCCTGCTGCTGGTGCTGTGGTGGGGGCTGCCCGAGATCGAGGATGGCATTAAGTACGAATCCCGCACTGAAAGCCTGGCATTCCCGATGTGGCCGTTCCTGATTGTCTTGTTCACAGGATTCTTCTTCATGGCGGTGACGATGTTTTTCCAGATTTACCGCCAGGTTCAAAAACTGCGCGGCCGCATCGTGCTCGAAGAGCCGGCAGACGCCGACGCCGTGGGACACTGATACGAAACCGCGGCGGGCTGCTGCGCCGCGAGCGCTGGGGGAAATTCGATGCACATCGTAGGGGTCGTAGTCTTCGTATTGCTCGTGCTGAGCGTGCCAATCGGCATCGCGCTCAGCGCCGCGGCCGCGGCCTACATCGCATTCGATCCGCTGCTCACGTCCGAGGTCATTTTCCGCGCGTTCTTCAATTTCATCAGCAGATATTCGCTGATGGCAATCCCGCTGTTCATCTTCGCGGGCTTCCTCATGGAGAAAACCGGCCTCGTCGGCCAGCTGTTCAAATTCTCCGATTCGCTGGTGGGTTGGATGCCCGGCGGCTTCGGCGTGGCCACCGTGCTGGCGTGCGTGTTGTTCGGCACGATGTCCGGCTCGAGCGTGGCGATGGCGGCCGCCATGAGCATCATCGCGATCCCCGAGATGAGAAAGCGCGGCTATCCCGACTGGCTCTCGGGCGGGCTGGTGGCGACCGCCGGCGGCATCGCTATACTGATCCCGCCGAGCATCCCCCTTATCCTGTACGGCATCGTGACCGAGACCTCGATCGTGCGCCTGTTTTTCGCCGGCGTGATTCCGGGCCTGCTGCTCGCCCTCGGCAACGCGTTGAGCGTCATGCTCATCGCCTCGATCCTGAAACTGCCGCGCGGCCGCTTCGAGCGGCGCCGGGTGTGGGTCGAATTCAAGGGCGCGGCGCCTGCACTGGGCATGCCGGTCGTGGTTCTGGGCGGGCTCTACGGGGGACTCTTCACGCCGACCGAGGCCGCCGCCGCCGCTTGCGGCTACGCCCTCGTGTACGGGTTGATCGCGCGTGGCCGGCCATTCGTTGGCGAAGTGTTGCCAACCGCCTGCCGCTCGCTGAATTTGACCGCCGTTATCGTGTTCCTGATCGGCAGCGTGGGCGTGTTCCAGTTCCTGCTCGCCAACATGTACTGGCCGCAGAGGATCGCAGAGACCGTGACCAGTTGGGGGCTGACGCCGCTCGGCTTCATCTTCGCCTACATGGCCGTTCTGATCATCCTGGGCATGTTCGTCGACGGCGTGGCGATGATCCTGCTGACTGTGCCGGTCGTATTTCCGATTGCGATGGCGCTCAAGATCGACCCCGTGCATCTCGCCATCATAGTCACGCTCAATATCGAGATGGGTGTGGTCACGCCGCCCGTCGGCCTGAACCTCTTTGCGGTGAGCGGCACCTCCAAGATACCGCTGATGCAGGTAATGAAAGGCACGATTCCGTTCTTCGTCGGCGATCTCGCCGTGCTGCTGCTGGTGATCTTTTTCCCGACGCTCGCGACCTGGCTGCCGAGCGTGCTGGTGACCGACGTCTTCAAGTGATTGCACGAGCGGTTCGAGTCGCGTGATAGCCACCACCGCAGCGCACGCAACAGGGGTCAACGCGATACAACGCCCCTATTGCCATCTCGAAGTGCGACCGGTCGCGGGCGCGCTCGGTGCCGAAATTCACGGTGTGGATATCGCGCACAATTTAAAGGACGAAGTCGTCGCGGAAATCCACCGCGCTTTCCTCGATCATCTGGTGATATTTTTCCGCAACCAGCAACTGACTCCGCACGCACTGGTCGCGTTTGCGCAGCGCTTCGGCGCGCCGATGGAATACCCGCAACTCAAAGGCCTTCCCGAATGTCCGCTGATCACGCCGGTGGTCAAGCTTGAGCACGAGCGGGTGAATTTTGGCGGCATATGGCATTCCGACACCACGTATCTGGAGCGGCCGCCGATGGCGAGCATGCTCTACGCCCTGGAGACTCCGCCTTACGGCGGGGACACGCTCTTTGCCAACCAGTACCTGGCCTGCGAGACCCTCTCCCCGCGGTTGCAGCAGATGCTCGCCGGCCTCACCGGCATCAACAGTTCGATGAAGGCCGAAGCATCCAGGACCCGCGAGGACCAACTGCGCGCCGCCGGCGCCGAAGTAAAGGTGCTGGTCGGCGAGCATCCCGTTTTACGCACGCACCCGGAAACCGGGCGCAAAGCGCTTTACGTCAACGTCGGTCACACCGCGCAGTTCAAGGGCATGACGGCGGAGGAAAGCGCACCCCTGCTCGAGTACCTTTTCCGGCACCAGGTCAGGCCGGAGTTCACCTGCCGCTTTCACTGGGCGCCCGGTTCGCTCGCCTTCTGGGACAATCGCTGCACGCAGCACAACCCGGTGAACGATTATCACGGCTTCAGGCGCGTGATGCACCGCGTGACGCTCGCGGGCGACGCGCCATGCTGATCACACGGCGCCCGTTGAGTGAAAAATCTCTGCGCCGGCGAAAAAGAGGGCTTCCAAGCCGGTCAGGAATTGAGTAAATTGAGCTTCCAACGAAGAGGAGTATCCGCATGACGCACACCATTGCATTTGCCGTTGCCGCCGTCCTGCTGGCCGCCTGCCAAACCACACCCTCCGAACCACCGCGGGCGACGGCGCAGTTGCAGCCGACCAAAGGCAGCAAGACCTTCGGCGAGGCGACCTTCGAGCAGGCAGGCGACAAGGTTCACGTCGTCATTTACGTGCAGGGCCTAAAGCCGGGACAGGAGCACGGCCTGCACATCCATGAAGCCGGCGACTGCAGTTCGGGCGATGGCATGAGCGCCAAAGGCCACTTCAATCCTTTCGGCAAGCCGCACGGACTTCAAGGCGGCGCCGAGCGCCACGCCGGCGACCTGCCCTCGCTCATGGCGGACAAGTCGGGCCGCGCGAAAGTCGACGTCGAACTCGACGTCATCACCGTGACGCCCGGACCGGCGAGCGTTATCGGCCGCGGCCTGATCGTCCACGCGGATCCCGACGATTTCAGGACGCAGCCGACCGGCAATGCCGGGGCACGCATTGCCTGCGGCGTGATCAGCGCCGGCTGAAGCGCGCAGGGAAGGGAACGGTGAACCGCGCTAACGACCGCATTTGCGCCCCGCTGCTCGGCAAACGCAAGGTCACTCGCGGTTACGGCTAACCGCGGCGGCGGCGCAGCGCAGTCCCGAGCAGGCCGAGCGCACCAATGCCGAGCAGCGCCAGAGACCCTGGCTCCGGGACTTGCAGGATCTGGCCGCGGATCTCGCCGCCGGGATGGTCCGATGTGTGGAAGTTGAGATAGAGGCCGCCGGCAAAAAGGTTATTCAACTCGTTCGCCAGAGTGGTCACTTGGTTAACCACCTGACTGCCTTCAAGAAGATCCCATGCCCCGGTAATGTGGAGGTTAGGAACGTCAATCATCAGATCGTTCGGGGCGTTGTCGTCGCGCAGGGCGAGTGACAGATCGATCATGCCGAAAACAATGTTGCCATTCAAACCGGCAAAATTCCGGTGAATATGCATCCGCGTGACGTTGTCGTTCAAATTCGTATCACCGGGAATCGCCTGCCCGGGGACACCCAATGCATTGACGCCACGCAGATCGAGTCCGACCAGCTGGACATCATATGTAAGCCGGGTCATGGCGTCGTTGAGCACGAATAGCGCAAGGCCGCTCGAACCCTCATTCAGGGTAGATTTGTCCTTCCGAGAATTGGAAGCGAAAGCAGTGAGTTAATGCGGAAGGCTGGACAACGCCGAGGATTCCCGGTATAAACGCCGGGATGGAAACGCAGAGATTTGCAGGGGAATGGCTATCGGAGCTCCAATTACGTCCTGTGGAGCGCAGCGAGGAGACTCGCTATCAGGAGCAGATGGCGCGCCACCACTATCTCGGCGCACTACCGAAGATTGGTGAAACGCTATGGTACGTCGCGACCTGGCGCGAGCAGTGGGTGGCGCAACTGAGCCTCTCGGCCGCAGCGCTGAAATGCGGTGTTCGTGATCGCTGGATCGGCTGGGACTTTCGCTCGCAGTATGGTCGGCTCAAGCTGATCGCCAACAACAGCCGCTTCTTGATTCTGCCCGACTGGCACCGGCCGAATATTGGCTCACGGGTGCTGTCGCTGACCGAACGCCGGATCAAAGTTGATTGGCAGGCACGCTTCGGACATCCGTTGCTGCTGCTGGAGACCTTCGTCGATCCCCGGCGCTTCCATGGCGGGGTGTATCGCGCGGCCAATTGGATAGAACTGGGACTAACCCAGGGGTATCGACGTACCCGGCAAGGCTACAGCGCACAAGTCGATGCCCCCAAGCGAGTCTTTGTTCGCCCCTTGTGCCGAGATCCCCGCGCGCGATTAACCCACCCCGACCGCAACCAACTTCAACTCACAGGAGCCCCCAGGATCATGCTCAATGCCGAACAGATGCGATCATTACCGCAGTGCTTCACACTCATTGCCGATCCGCGCCGCGCTCAGGGGCGACGCCATCGCCTGCCGGTGGTGCTGGGTATCGCAGCAGGCGCGACGTTGTGCGGTATGCGCGGTTACAAGGCCATCTCCGACTGGGCCGATGGCTTGGGACAGCAAGCCCGAGAACGTTTCGGCTGTCGGCGTGAGAACGGACACTATGTCGTGCCCAGCGAATTTGTGATTCGGAATTGCCTGGTGCGCATTGAACCCGACGCGCTGGATCGGGCGCTCAATGCTTGGAACACAGCGTGGGGAAAGCAAGACAAGGCCATGGCGCTCGATGGCAAAACCATGAAAAATGCTACCGATGAGGCAGGACATCAAACGCACATCATGAGCGTGGTGGGACATGAATCCAAAATCTGTCACGCCCAAAAAAAGTCGGTACCTTACCCGTAGCCGGTTGTGATGAGCACAAGCGCACCAACGAGATCGGCATGGCGATCCCATTACTTGAATGTTGTGATATCGTTGGCAAGGACATCACGGGTGATGCCCTGTTGACCCAACGCGCACTGGCCACCTACTTGGTTGAGCAGCAGGCGCACTATCATTTCACGGTCAAGGGTAACCAGCCCACGCTGGAACGCGATATCCAGTTACTGTTCGAAAAGCGCGATGCCCCTGATTTCGTCGAGGTCTCGGCGTGCGAGCATGGGCGCATTGAGACGCGCCGAATTTGGTGCAGTACGGCGCTCAACGCCTACCT
>JAYWDM010000389.1:0-12026 GCA_043779885.1 Betaproteobacteria bacterium
CCCGTGCCGTTCGAGCGGCACCGGCTTGCAAGCCGGTGCGCGCCCTGCAAGGGAGGGCGCGCCTGTCAGTTATTTATCAAGTCTTCAGTAAGGTATCCATGAACACAAATGCGCCTGCGCTGCTAAAGCCCCACACCAAGGATCTCGGTGACCTCAAGGTCAGCCGCCTGCTGCCCGGCCATCCGCAGCAGATGGTCGGGCCTTTTATCTTCTTCGACCACATGGGGCCCGCCGTATTACCGCCCGGCGCCGGCATCGATGTGCGGCCGCATCCGCGCATCGGGCTTGCCACCGTGACTTATCTCTTCGAAGGCGCAATCATGCATCGCGACAGCTTGGGCGTCGTGCAGCGCATCGAACCGGGCGACGTGAACTGGATGACCGCCGGTCGCGGCATCGTGCATTCGGAACGAAGCGCGCCGGACGACCGCGCGCGCGGTCAGCGACTGCACGGCATACAGTCATGGGTCGCGCTGCCGCAGGCGCACGAGCAGGCGGAGCCGGCGTTCAGCCATCAGCCCAAAGCGGCGCCGCCGGAAATCAACCTGCCCGGCGTCAACATGCGCCTCATCGTCGGCGCGGCGTTCGGCAAACTAGCGCCGACCCCGGCGTTCTCGCCGATATTTTATCTGGCGGTCGACATGCAGACGGGCAGCTCGTTCAGCCTGCCGCCCGAGCATGAAGAACGCGGCCTCTACGTGGTGGACGGCGACGTTCGCATTGACGCCGAACCCGTTGCGGAGAAACATCTTGCGGTGCTTCCCGCGGACACGACGCCCGTCATCGCGGCCGCATCCCCCGCGCGCCTCATGCTGATCGGCGGTGACAAAATCGACGGCGAACGCTTCATCTGGTGGAATTTCGTCGCCAGCTCACGCGACCTGATCGAAGACGCGAAAACACGCTGGCGCGACGGGCATTTCGCGCAAGTACCCGGCGAAACGGAATTCATTCCGCTGCCGGACCATCATTGACGTTGGAAGCAATCTCAAAAACAGTTTGCAGCCGCAGATAAACGCGGATGAGCGCAGATAAGTTCAAAGGGCTAAACGCCGGCCGGAGGGCGGCAATGGTTTCCCATCTGCGTGTATCTGCGTTTATCTGCGGCTGATGGCCGTTTTTTTATTTTTGAGATGGCTTCTAGTCGAACCGCGCGCCGGATGACCGGATCACTTCGCCGATGCGGGTAAATTCTTTTTTGATGTGACTTGCGAATTCCGCCGGCGAGCTGCCGATCGGCAGCACTGCTTCGGCAACGAGTTTGTCGGTGATTTCGCGGGAGCGCGTGGCGGCGGCAATTTCCTGACTCAAGAGATCGATGATGGGGGGCGCGGTCCCCGCCGGCGCGAGGATGCCGTACCACGATCCCGACTCATAATCCGGCAGGCCTGCCTCGGCCACCGTTGGAATGTCCGCGATGACGGACGAACGTTTCGCGCCGGTCATTGCAATGGCGCGCAGGCGGCCCGCCTTGACGTGCGGCATCATCGCCACCGCGCTTGAAAACATCAGTTGCATCTGCCCGCTCAGAATATCCGTAGTCGCCGGCCCCAGCCCCTTGTAGGGAACGTGCAAGAGGTCGACCTTCGCCATTAGCTTGAACATTTCGGTCGCCAGGTGCGTCGAGCTGCCGATGCCGTTGGACGCGTAATTGAGCTGGCCCGGTTTCGCTCTTGCCAGCGCGACGAGTTGCTTTATCGACGACACCGGCAGCGACGGATGCACCACCACCAGCAAAGGCGCCGACGCGATGAGGCTGATCGGCGCGAAATCCCTCAGCGGGTCGTAGGGTGTTTTCTTCTGCACGTTCGGAATGATCGCCAGCACCGCGACATTGCCGAGCAGCAGCGTATAGCCATCGGGTGCCGCTTTCGCCGCGAGTTCCGCGCCGATCAGCCCGCCCGCGCCGGCGCGGTTGTCGACCGCAACCTGCTGCTTCATAGCCACCGCGAGCTTCTGGCCTATCATGCGCGCAATCGCATCGTTGCCGCCGCCTGGCGGCTGCGGCACGATCAGACGGATTGGTTTCGCGGGATAAGGCTGGGCCTGTGCGGACGGCGCAATCAACGCCGTCACCATCACGAGCGTAATCGCCACTGCGGGTATATGCACGCCATGCACGCCATGCACGCCATGCACGCGGGCCGGGTTCGACTTTTTCACGTCTGCTCTACCGGCCAATCCGGTGCAGGTTTTGCAACGCATCGTAATGCCGGGCACGGCAAAATATCGGCAGCCGGTGCAACACTTCTCCGACACCGCGCTTGCCGTCGGCAAATGCCGATTACGCGTTCGTGTCGAGAATCAACGACGATCCTCGGCTTCAATGACTTCAAACTCCCGATCGACCACCGATTGCACGTGAATCGTTTCATTGTGCAGACGCTTGAGCTTGCCAAAACCCTGCATAAATTCGGGCCCGTTAACTGCGGCGCGGCCTGCATTCGCCGCAAGTTTGTCACGCAACGCATCCGTAACAAAGTCTTTGAGTGAATGCCCGCGCTCTGCCGCAAGGGACTTAACCTTGCGAAACAGCGGGTCGCGAATTTCCAGGGTTGTCTTCACTTTTCCAGACTACCATATTTATGGGCCGCGACCACCGCGGCAGCGCGGCTGGACGAAAAAGTGCAGCGCTTTCCTTCATATCCAGGGATGCGGTACTGGCCGGCAATCCGCGCATGCCGGATATCGCCGCAATCGAGCTCCCGATGCAACCTGCTTCTTTACGGTCATCCTGCGGTTTGCCCGAACATTTTGCCACTGAATTATTCACTGCGACGCCGTAGGTTCGTCACGACCCGCAACGCAATAATTGTGTGCGTCCCCAATGAGAACGATTCGGCGACCTTTTGCCCGATCGCCCGCGAGAAAATATCGTTCGCACCGCCGGCCGGCCACGGGCTGATCCAGCGTATGGATTTGGCCGGGAATGACTGCGCCAATGCGCCCGGGTGTATTGCAATGATGGCAATTGCCAGTGTGGAACAAACAAGACCGCGCATCGTGATTCTCCGGTTAACGTGCCGCCCCGCTTCGCGCGCAGCCTGCCGGCTTTGACCATCGGCAACACCGGCAGCGCAGTGCTGAAAACCACCGACTGCCGGCCCGCGACAAGGTTGCCGGGGCCGGGAATTACTTCTGCTGCTCGCCTGCGACGAGATACGCCCACAGCGCTTCGACGCCGTCTGGCTTGATCACGTCGTTCCACGGCGGCATGTTCCTTACGCCATTGGTCACCGAATCGATGAAGCGCGCGCGCGAGTCGCGCGGAAAAGTCGCGAGATCGATGGCCCATGGCGGATTCTTCATGCGCTCGCCGTGGCAGGTCGCGCAATGGGTCGCGTAGATTCCGGCGCCCTGTTTGACTTGTTCCGGCGGAAACGATTGCGCAACAGCGCCCGCGCAGAAAAGCGCGAGGCTGCAGATTTGAATAAACCGCATCGCTACTGCTACTCCGGCATCAATGCAAACGTGTATACCGAGCCGCCGGCGGGAACGAGATTGCCCGCCGCGCGCGTGGAGACGGCTCCGCCACGCCCGGACAATATGGTCACGTATTGCACGCCTTTATGGGTGTAGGTGATCGGCGGCCCAACGATGCTGGAACCGGTCTTGAACTGCCATAACTGCTTGCCGCTGTCCTGGTCGAGCGCGATGAATTCGCCGGTCAGCAAGCCGGTGAAGAGCAGTCCGCTTTCGGTCGCCAGCGTGCCGGCCGAAACACCATAGGTCTGCAGCGGAATCTTCCATGCCGTTTTACCGGTGAGCGGATTCATCGCAATGTGATAGCCCCCCGGATTCGGGATTTTGGAACTGGTTTCGATGCCGGTGTAACCCGTGCCTACCTCCAGCTTTTGATCCACAAACTTCATCACCCGGATGGTTTCCCACGAATTCAGGAACAGCATTCCGGTATGGGGGTTGAACGCCGACAAGGTCGCGTTGGTGCCGTGCCGCGGCAGGAGATCGATGGTTTCGCCCTTGATCGCGCGATCCAGGAGATCGGTCAGCACCGGGCGACCGGTCTTCAGATCGATGTACTTGGCCCAGTTCTGGTTGACGAACGGGTGCGCCGCGATCAGCTTGCCGTTCACGCGGTCGATCACGTAGACAAAACCGTTCTTGTTGGCGTTGATCAACACTTTGCGCGGCTTGCCCTCGACCTGGATATCCGCAATGATGTTTTCAGCGGTGCCGTCGAAATCGAAGCTGTCGTTGGGCATGAATTGGTAGTGCCACACCATTTCACCGGTCTTGGGCCGGATGGCGAGCACGCTTGCCGCATAGAGGCTGTCCATGCCGGCGCGGTATTTCGGGTTGTACGGTTCCGCGTTGCCGGTGCCGATGAAGAAGAGATCGAGTTCGGGATCGTACGAGCCCGGCTGCCAGGTCGCACCCCCGCCGTACTTCCACGCGTCGGGCAATTTGTCATTGGGCCACGTCTCGGAACCTTTCTCGCCCGGCGCGGGGATGGTCCACGTGCGCCACAGCAGCTTGCCGGTCTCCGGGTCGTAGCCGTCGATGAAACCGCGCGCCGTACGGTCGCCGCCCGCCATGCCGGAAATCAGCACGCCGTTGGCGATCATGGGCGCGACGATCCCGGCATAGCTCTCTTTCCACTCGCCGAATTTGGTCTTCCAGATTTCCTTGCCGGTCGCCATGTCGAGCGCCATCACGTAAGCATCCGCCGTCTGGCGGAAAAGCTTGCCGTTGTAGATCGTCGCCGCGCCCCGTATGTAGGCGCCCCCGGCTGTCATGCGCAGCGCGCCGCGGTCGTAGGTGACCGGCGTGCGCCAGATCTGGCGGCCGGTTGCGACATCGATCGCGAACGTCCAGTTGCCGTTTACCACGTACATGACGCCGTTGTAGACGGTCGGCTGAGAAAATTCACCCATGTCGCTCGACAGGCTGAAGTTCCACACCGGCACCAGGCGCTTGACGTTAGCCTTGTTGATCTCTTTTAACGGGCTGTACATCTTCAGGTCGTAGCCCATGCCGAGGGTCACGACGTTGTCGGTATTGGCGCCCGCGTTGAGAAGTTCATGCGCGCCCGGCCCGGCGCAACCCGCGAGCGCGAATGCGCACACGAGCGTGGTCATCATTCTGTTCATGGCGATCTCCTTTGAAAACCGTTGCATTTCTGCACCTATTCGTTCATCAACGCAAACGTCCACACCGCGCCGCCCGCGGGAACTTTCGGCGACGCCTTGCGTCCGCGCGAATCCCCGGCCAGTCCCGACAGCACCGTGACGTACTGCCGGCCCTTGTGGGTGTACGTGATGGCCGGCGAATTGATGCCGGAGCCGGTCTGGAACTGCCAGAGTATTTTGCCGGTGGCTTCGTCAAGCGCGAGAAATTCGCCGGTCATGCGGCCGGTGAATACCAGTCCGCCGTCGGTGGCCAGCATGCCGGCCTGCGTAACGAAGTCGGTGAGTTTGATCTGCCACTTGACCGTGCCGGTGAGCGGGTCCATCGCCAGCTGAAAGCCTTCCGCATCCTCGCCCGGCGGACGCGGAAACGGTCTGCCCTCGACACCCGTGAACCGCAAACCGGCCTTGTAGTCGACGGGCACGAGCTTCACCATCTGCGGAAAGTGGATGGTATTCATGTAAACCATACCCGTCTTCGGGTTGAACGCCATCGGCGCCCAGTTCTTCGCGCCGTAGGCGGGCCACAGTTCCACCTCTTCGCCCGCCAGCAGGCGCTTGCGGATATCGGTTTCAACCGGCCTGCCGGTTTTCATGTCGATATGCGAGGCCCAGTTCAGCTTGCCGAATGGAAACCCGCGCAACAGCTTGCCGTTGGTGCGGTCGATAACGTAGAAAAAGCCGTTGCGGTCCGCGTGCAACAGAGCCTTCTTCATCTCGCCGTCGATACGCATGTCGGCGAGCACGTTTTCGTTGACGCCGTCGTAGTCGAAAGAGTCGTCCGGCGTGAACTGGTAATGCCACACCAGTTCGCCGGTTTTAGGCCGGATCGCGATCACGCTCGCGGAATACAGACTGTCCTTGCCGCGATAACGGGTATTCCATGGCGCGGCATTGCCGGTGCCCCAATACGTCAGATCGAGTTCGGGATCGTACGAACCGGTGACCCACGTCGAGGCGCCGCCGCGTTTGAAGGCATCCGTTTCCTGCGGCCACGTCTCGAAACCGGGCTCGCCCGGCCCCGGTATGGTGTAGCGCCGCCACATCTGCCGGCCGGACTCCGGATCCCAGCCGTCGAGGAAGCCGCGCACGCCGAACTCGGCGCCCGACATGCCGGTAATCAGCACGCCATTGGCAATCAGCGGGGCGACGATGGAGGAATAGCCTTCCTTCCACTCCGCGAACTTGGTTTTCCATATCTGCTTGCCGGTTTTCATGTCCAGTGCGAGCACATGCGCATCCAGCGTCACGCGAAAAAGCTTGCCGTTGTAAATGGCTGAACCCTTGTTGGAAATGCCGCAGCACACCACCCGCGGCGTACCCGGATCGTAGTCCACCGGCGTGCGCCAGATCTGTTTGCCGGTCGCGATGTCGATCGCAAACGTCCATTTGACGTTGGTCACGTACATCACGCCGTCGTAAACCATCGGCTGCGCCTGTTCACCGAGGTCGTTGGCGAGGCTCGTGCTCCAGATCGGCACCAGGCGCTTGATGTTGGACGTGTTGATCTGCCTGAGCGGACTGTAGCGCTTCAGGTCGTAGCCCATGCCATAGGTCGTGACGTTTTCCGTGTTCCTGCCGTCGGTCTGCAGTTCTTCCGCAGTTTGCGCGAGCGCGAAGCCGCACCAGGCGCACAGCAGCAGCAACAGAATTTTTTTCACAGTTCCTCCGAAAAATTACAAGACTGCCTACGCAACCTTGTCATACGTTGCTGCGCGACGCACATTTCTCTTCATCCCCTTCAAGGGGAGGACGGAGGTGGGCCACGTCACCACGCACCGCGCATTTCTCATCCTCCCCTTCAAGGGGAGGACCGAGGTGGGCCACGTCACCACGCATTTCTCATCCTCCCCTTCAAGGGGAGGACCGAGGTGGGGATGGGTCTAAATCTGCACGCCATAATCCGGAATCCTACCCATCCCCATCCCGCCCTTCCCCTTGAAGGGGAAGGAGAGACCAGCGCGATGCGTTTCATTCGATCCCATCCCCATTCCACAGGCCTCCTCGCCCCTACACTTGCGCTCCCCCTTGAAGGGGAAGGTGTTCCAATGCCAATTTAAGGCACGGCAGTCTGTTAATCGGGCATCAGCGCAAACGTCCACACCATGCCGCCTGCCGGCACGCTGTTGGTGATGAAGCGCCCGGCGACGCTGCCGCCGCGCCCGGACAGCACCGTCACGTATTGCCTGCCCTTGTGCGTGTAGGTGATGGGCGGCGCATTCACGCTGGAACCCGTCTTGAACTGCCACAGCGTCTTGCCGTTGTCCTGGTCGAGCGCGACGACTTCGCCAGTCAGCAAACCCGTGAAAAGCAGGCCGCCGTCGGTCGCGAGCATGCCCGCGGAGCTTGCGAAATCCATCATCGGCACCTTCCACACGACTTTGCCGGTCAGCGGTTCGATCGCCTCGTGGTAGCCGGCCGGCTCGCCCGGCGGCACGGCCATGGTTGACTGCATGCCGGTGAAATCCGAACCGAGCACGAATTTAGCGTCGACAAATTTCATCGTGCGCGGCAAATTCCACGTATTGATGTACGCGAGTCCCGTTTTCGGATTGAACGCGATCAACGTCGCATTGGTGCCGCGCGACGGATACAGCACGACCGTTTCGCCCTTCATTGCGCGTTCGAGCAGGTCGGTGTGCACCGGCCGGCCCGTCTGCATGTCGATGTGCGACGCCCAGTTGACCTTCACGAACGGGTTCGCGGCGATCAGCTTGCCGTTGGTGCGGTCGATCACGTAGAGAAAACCGTTTTTGTGCGCGTTGATCAGCACCTTGCGCGGCTGGCCGTTGACCGTGATGTCGGCCAGCAGGCTCTCCGCGGTCGAATCGAAGTCGTAGGTGTCGTTCGGGATGTACTGGTAATACCAGGCAATTTCACCGGTCTTCGGCCGGATCGCCAATATGCTCGCGGTGTAGAGACTGTCGGCGCCGTCGCGATATACGGGGTTGTAGGGCTCGGCATTG
The DNA here is from genome assembly GCA_043779885.1 of Betaproteobacteria bacterium. GTDB lineage: Bacteria > Pseudomonadota > Gammaproteobacteria > Burkholderiales > SG8-41 > PALSA-1004. The sequence goes on from JAYWDM010000389.1 coordinate 8,114, forward strand.
CCGGTGCCCATGTAGATGAGATCGAGTTCGGGATCATACGACGCGGTTTGCCACGTCGAGCCGCCGCCGTACTTCCATGCATCGGGCTTCGTCTTGTGCGGCCATGTCTCCGAGCCGGGTTCGCCGGGCGCGGGTATGGTCCACGTGCGCCACAACCGTTTGCCGGTGTCCGGATCGTAGCCCTCGATGAAGCCGCGCGTCGTGGTTTCGCCGCCGCCCGTGCCCGAAATCAACACGCCGTTGGCGATCGTCGGCGCGACCACGCCCTTGTAGCCTTCCTTGAAATCCGCATATTTCTGGCGCCAGATTTCCTTGCCGGTTTTCATGTCGAGCGCGATTACGTGCGCGTCGAGCGTCGTGCGGAACAGCTTGCCGTTATAGATCGTCGCCGGGCCGCGCATCAGCGCGCCGCCGCCCGCGACGCGCAGCGCCCCGCGGTCGAAATTCACCGGCGTGCGCCAGATCTGGCGGCCGGTCTCGATATCGATGGCGAAAGTCCAGTTGCCGTTGATCACGTACATGACGCCGTTATAGACGGTCGGCTGCGACAGGTCGCCCATCTCGTTGGACGTGCTGAAGCTCCAGACCGGCACCACGCGCTTGACGTTGGATTTATTGATCTGCTTCAATGGGCTGTACATTTTCATGTCGTAGCCCATGCCGAAGGTCGTCACGTTGTCGGTGTTGCCGGACTTGTTGAGCAGATCGGCCGCCGTTTGCGCGAATGCGAACCCGCACCACGTGCAGAGAACTGCCGCCAGTATCTTTTTCATGCTTACCCCTCCCATGGGACTGCTTTTTGGATGTTTGCCGACGCTGCATCAAACGCGGCAATGACTGGTGATCTTACTTTATCCGCATTAACCCCACAACCTGCGCGCGCTTGCCTGCGCCTCACCGCGAACGCGCCGCGCGCGGAACGAACCATCACGCCGCCGGCAGCACTTCGTTGCGAATCGAGTAGTCGCGTGCAAAATCGTCGAATGCGTCGCGCATTACGCGCACCTTTCGCGACGTCCATGCTTGTTCCTTTTAATGTCCGGAACGTAGCCTGGAAGGAGCGCAGCGCATTCCGGGGATATTCACCCGCAATATTCCATCCCCGGATTTCATTTCATTCATCCGGGCCACGGGTATGCCACGGCCGGCGTTTCCGCGCCGAACCACGCGATGGCGGTGAGCGACACCTCGGCGCCGGCAACTGGCCCGGGGTGAGGGACTTCCAGAGCAATGATCGCGGGGCGCCACTTGCCGAACGCTTGCGCCAGCAGGCTCTCGATCTTCCTGAAACTGTCGATGTCCCGCACAAAAACGCTCAAATGCACCACGCGATCCAGATCATGGCCGGCCGCCTGCAGTTGCCGCCTGAGGAGGTCGATGCACGCAAGGCATTGCAATGCCGCTACATCGCGGGCGAGCGTTCCGCGCGCCTGTGCGCGCACGGTGCGCGGCAGCGCGCGCGCGGATGCCACCGGGTCCCCTGCTTCGTCAATGCCGAGGATGCCGGACAGGAATGCGAGGCCGCCCGCTTCGACCGTCTGGCTCATATGCGCGGGCGCGCGCCAGCCCGGCACGCCGGAAACCCTGCGTTCAACGCCGCGCTCCGGCACGATGGCGGTCGGCTCGATTTCGATCAGCGTGCCCTTGTGCCCGACTTCGCCGACTTCGATCACGGTGAGCGCCGGGGGCGACGCCGGGAAGAACGTTGCGTGGACGCGGTGGAAAGTCGGGAAATCGCGCATGTCCTGCAGATAGACGACGAGATTCAATATCGAGTCCAGCGACGAACCGGCGGCTTCGAGATGCTGGCGGATCAAATCGTAGGTGAACCAGGTTTGCGCCGCGATCGGGCCGTTGCGCGCGTCTTCATGGCTGCGCCCGCGCTGCAAAAAGCGGCCCGCCTCGGGAATATCGCCGTAATTGCGTATCAGCGGCGCGCCGGGCTTCGACGCGTCGATCGGAATCTGCCCGGCAAGAAAAAGATACGGGCCGGCGCCGATGACGTGCGAAAAAGTCGCGGCCGCCGTATGCGCAGCGGCACCTTTCAGGACCTCGCGGCGTCCCAGCGTTTTTTCGGCCGCGGGACGCAATGCGATGGCATCGATGCACAGCCGCGCCGCATCGGTGGGCTCGAAGCGTCCCATGCCGACGGCGGTGCTCGCCGGCGGCGCCGATTCGTAATCGCGGCGCACGCGATCGAACACCGGGAAGAAGCGCTTGTCGCGCTGGTAGATGTGATAGCGCAGCAGATTCCTGAGGTCCCCGCCCTCGCGTTTGAAGTAGGCAAGGTATTGTTCGTAAATCGCGATGCCCTGCGCGCCGACCGGTCCTTCCATGCGGTCGACCCACGCAAAGTCACTGGCTTCTTTAGGGCCCTGCCCCGTGACTTCCGAAAAACTCGTGCATAGCGCGCCGGTCCGCGGATTGCGGCCCGCTTTGTATCCCATTTGACCGCTGAAAAAAAGAAACGGGCCGGCGGCGACATATGCCGGCCAGCCTTTGCTTGCGCGCGAAGAGGTTTTTTTCACGGAAACTTCGTGGACGAAAGTGAACGAGCGGTCAATTGTAGCTTGGATATTGCGTATCCTGCATGACAGCGCGCGATTCCGCTACTATAGGGATGCGAGGAATGAATATCGTCAAGGAGAGCACGATGCTCAATCGAATTGCGCGCACCGCACGACTCCCGCTTTTCGCGGCGCTGTCCATTTGCGTCTGGACGGCTGCCGTGGACGCGGCCGAAACTTACCCGAGCCGTCCGCTGCGGATCGTCGCGCCGTACGGGGCCGGCGGCTCCTACGACATCGTGTCGCGCACCATCGCGCAAAAGCTCGCGGAACAAATGGGCCAGCAGATCGTGGTCGACAACCGTCCGGGCGCCACCGGCAGAATCGGCATGGAAGTCGGCGTGAAATCCACGCCCGACGGTTACACGATGATCACGATCGGCAGCAGCCAGGCCATCGCGCCGAGCGTGCACGTCAGCGTTCCATACGATCTCGCGCGCAGCATCGCGCCCATCATGCTGCATGGCACGATCAGCTACGCGCTTGTCATCCACCCCAGCGTGCCGGTGCAGACGGTCGCCGAGTTCGTAGCACTTTCGAAAGCCAAACCCGGCACGCTGCGCTACGGGTCGGGCGGCACCGGCGGCATCACGCATCTGGCGGGCGAGCTGTTCAACAGCCTGACCGGCGCGGACATCACGCACGTTCCCTACAAGGCGGGCGCGCTCGCCACCAATGCGCTGCTCGGCAACGAAGTGCAGATGAACGTTCTCAACATGTTGAACGCGCTGCCGCATATCCAATCCGGACGCATACGCGGCCTCGCGGTGACGGGACTCAAGCGCTCGCAGTACCTGCCGTCGCTGCCCACGGCCGATGAAGCCGGCGCCAAGGGGTACGAAATGCTCGAGTTCCACGGTTTTGCGTTCCCGGCGGGAACGCCGCGCGCGATCGTGATGCGCATGCACGACGAACTTGCCAAAGCGCTCAGGTCCGACGACCTGAAACAACGGCTTTCGCAACAGGCCATGGAGCCGTCGATCACGACACCGGAGGAATTCGGCGCCTACCTGCTCGCCGAGCAGGCGAAATACGCGAAGATCGTCAAGGCGATCGGGCTCAAGCCCGATTAAGGCCGCGCCGCAAGGTTGCCAGAAGCGGTCTCAAAAGCAGTTTGGAGCCGCAGATACACGCAGATACACGCAGATAAAACATTTCAAAAGTACCAACACACATCTAACCTTGAATAGACGCAGATAAAGACTCAGGGCCGAATGGCACTTACTTAAGCGCTTGCCCCCACCCCCGCCCTCCCCCGCGCATTTCATGCGCAGGGGAGGGAGTCCAAGTGCGGCGCTTTGCTCCACGGTCCCTTCCCCTGCGACTGCGGGGGAAGGACAGGATGG
>JAYWDM010000390.1:0-12025 GCA_043779885.1 Betaproteobacteria bacterium
GACCTGCCGATTGAGCAACCCACGAAATTTGAATTGCTCATTAACGGCAAGACCGCCAAAGCATTAGGCCTCAAGATTCCGCAGTCGCTATTGATCAGCGCCGACAAGGTGATCGAGTGAAGCGCAAGACCGGACATCAAAATGCCGGCTTGCGTCGCCGCGTTGGAGCCGACACCGTTGCGCAGTCGCGAGTGTGCGCCGGCCGCTCAACGCGGCGGGCGTTATTGCAATTTTTCCTGAAGCCAGACCTTGATCAGCGATTGGTATGGCACGTCGCGGGAGTTTGCGGCCGCCTTGATACCTTCAAGCAGGTGGGCAGGCAGGCGCAGCGAAATGGTCCGGGTCGACGGCTTCAAATTGGGAAACACCGCGCGCACCGACTTGGCGGCGTCAAAATACTCCGTCGTATCGTGCGTTTGCCAGAACCTGCGTTCCGCGGCTTCGGATTTGAACGCCGGCACCCGCTTAAGCTTCTTGCTCATAAACTGTCCTTTCCTTCCGATGCATGTCCCGCGCCGAGATCACGCGAAGCCGCGTGCCGCCGGCACGCAAGGTAAAAATGGCCACCAGCCGCCGCCCCGACAGGGTTTGCCCAAGCGCCCGGAAACGCGGCTCCGATTGCGAATGTCGCTCGTCCGGCGTGATAACGAGAGGCGCGACAAAGAACATCTGCTCCGCCTCCAGCATGGTAACGCCGTGTTTCTCGTTCTTGAGCGTGTTGCCGCGGTCCCAATCGAAGCCGGAAATGCGGGCAAAATCAATCATGTGTGTATATTACCATCATATACACCTAAAAACAGGCACACTGGCAGCCAACCCATGAGCAATCGCCGCAAACTGCTCCTGGCTCTCGGCGCGGCCGCGCTAGCCTCTCCTCTCTCGTCTCTCGCCCAGCCCGCGACAAAAGTCTGGCGCATCGGGTATCTGGGACCAAGTGCGCGTCCGGGGAATCTGGAGTCCGATGTACAAATCGGCGCATTGCTGAAAGGCTTGCGCGAACTCGGTTACGTCGACGGCAAGAACCTGAAAATGGAGTGGCGCTATGCGGGCAACAGCGTGGAGCGCCTGCAGGGGGACGCGAGCGAGTTGGCGCAACTGAAGGTGGACGTGATCGTGGCGGCAAACACGACGGCCGCCCATGCGGCACGCAAAGCAACTGCCACGATACCCATCGTCATGGCTTCTTCCGGCGATCCGGTCCGCGCCGGCTTCGTCGCGAGCCTGGCGCGCCCCGGCGGCAATATCACCGGGCTTACGAGCATGTCCGGCGACCTCGGCCCCAAGCACCTTGAGATGCTGCTCAGCATGGTGCCCAGGCTTTCCCGAGTGGCCGTGCTGTTCAATCCCGCCAACTCGGGCAATCTCGCGATTCTCGAAAACGTGCAGGCCGCGGCGCGCATCACCAACGTAAGAATCTTGCCGGTGGAGGCGCGCACCGTGCAGGATATCGAGAAAGCATTCGCGGCAATGGCCCGGGAAAACGCCGGGGCGGTCATCGTGGCGCCAGACTCGCTTTTCACCCGTGAAATGCGCCAGAACGCCGAACGCGCTGCGAAACAGCGGCTGCCGTCGATAGCTGCCGCGCGGGAATTTGCGGAGGCTGGCGGCCTGATGAGCTACGGGCGGAATCAGGCTGACAGTTTTCGGCGCACCGCCGTTTTTGTCGACAAAATCTTCAAAGGCGCAAAGCCCGGCGACCTGCCCGTCGAGCAGCCCACGACATTCGAGTTGTTCATCAACGGCAAAACCGCTAAAGCATTGGGCCTCAAGATTCCGCAGTCGCTTTTGATCACCGCCGAGAAGGTGATCGAGTGAAGCGCAAGACCGGACATTTGCATGCCGACTCCCTGCTTAGGTCTCGCGGTTCCTCCGCCCGCCGCCTGCCGCTGCCACCATATTCCCGGCATTTGCCGCACCCGCGCTTTCGCAGTAAAGTGTAACGATGCTGGACTGGAGCACCTGCCAAGCTGTTGAACAAAACCCGGGCATCGCGAGCGGCGCCTGGGTATTTCGCGGCACGCGCGTACCCGTGCACGCGCTGTTCGAAAATGTCGAGGACGGCGCCACGGTAATTCAGTTCCTCGCATGGTTTCCAGGGGTAGCGCAAGCTCAAGTCGAAGCCGTTCTGGAACACGCCGCCCGCAGCTTGCAGCCGGCCTGATCGCCGTCACGTAATGCGGATCCTGTTCGATCAGGGCACCCCGGTTCCGCTCAAGCAGCATTTCCCCGATCACGAGGTTCAGACCGCCTTCGAGCTGGGCTGGTCACGGCTCACCAACGGCGATTTGCTTGCCGCCGCCGAAGGACGATTCGAAGTACTGGTGACCACCGATCAGAATTTGCGTTACCAGCAATCGCTCGCAGGCCGCAAGCTCGCGGTATTGGTGCTGCCGACAACCAGCTGGCCGCGATTGCGCGATCGCATCGGCGAGATTGTTGCTGCGCTCGCCTTGCTAAAAACAGGCGACTACTTCGAGTTGCCGCGTTAGCCTGCATGTCATTTTGGCGATCCGTCCTGATTACGGCTGTCCCGATTACCGCGTACCATTCTATTAGGTTCAGTGCAATTCTTTCTTTGACGTGCGTTAGTAATCCTGGACTGGCCGTGATTATTTTATTTCGGGATAATGGGTGCGCAGTTTCGAGGGAGGGGAAATAAAAAGTCGCCGCAAAATACTTGTCGCACTTTGCGCGGCCGCGCTCGCAACGCCGCTGGCCGCATTCGCACAGGGTTTTCCGTCAAAGCCGGTGCGGTTGATCGTCCGCGCGCCGCCCGGCGGTACGGACGATCCGATTGCGCGCCTGATCTCGCCGGCGATCAGCAAAACAGTCGGCCAGCAGGTGATCGTCGACTACCGTCCCGGCGCCGGCGGGCTGGTGGCGTGGGAGTACGTCGCGAAGCAGCCGCCCGATGGCTACACGCTGCTGCTGGCGGCTTCGGGCCTCGCCGGCTACGAGTTCGAGCCGTTCTACGCGCTGGTCGTGCCGGCCCGCACGCCGCTTGAAATCATGAGCGCACTTTCCGAAGCGGTGGCCAAGGCGATGTCACCGCCGGAGTTCCGCGCGCAGTTCGTCAAAATCGTCGGCTCGGAAGTGGTGTTCAACACGCCGGAGCAGATGCTGCAGGTGGCGAAGAAGGAGGCCGAACTCATCGACAGGATCGGAAGCACGGCCAACATCAAGACCGAGTAAGCGGCACCGGATCGTTCACGTCAAACCAGTCAGCGCCGCAGCACATCAGTCCGGCACACAAATCACGGGGGGAAAAGCATGGCGCGCATCGCAGTAGGCGGCTTTCATCACGAAACGAATTGCTTCGTCCCCGTACACACCGACTTCAACTACTTCGCGACGGTGAGCGATCGCCCTGCGCTCTCGCGCGGCGAAGAAGTCCTGCGCAATCTGCCGGGTCGCGCCTTCGCGATGTCCGGCTTTCTCGCCGACATGGCTGACAAGCACGAACTGGCGCCGCTCGTGTGGGCAAGCGGCGGCGCCGGTGGCTACGTCACCAGCGATGCCTATGAGCGCATCGTCGGCGAGTTGATCGGCCGGCTATCGGTCGCGCTGCCGGTCGATGCCGTCTATCTCGACCTGCACGGCGCCATGTGCTCGGTCGACTTCGAGGACGGCGAAGGCGAGCTCTTGCGCCGCGTGCGCGCGACGGTCGGGCCGCAGGTGCCGGTCGTGATCAGCCTCGACTATCACACCAATCTCACGCCCGCGATGGCGGCGCTCACCGACGGCATGGCGATCTACTACACCTACCCGCACGTCGACCGGCCGCAGACCGGCAGCCGCGCGGCACGCATCCTGAATACCGTCCTCAAACGCGGCCGGCCGACGGCGCGCGCCTTCCGTAAAATTCCGTTTCTGATTCCGCTCAACTTTCAATGCACGCTGGTCGAGCCGTCAAAGGAGATCGTCGCGAAATCAGCCGCGGGCGAAGGCGGCGACGTTCTGGATTTGTGCTACGGCGCGGGCTTCCCGCCGGCGGACTTGTACGACTGCGGCCCGGCCGTCATCGCGCACGGCTACTCGCAGGCGGCGGTCGACGCGGCGGCGGACCGCCTCGCCGACCACATCACCGGCATGGAGCAAGCCTTCGCGCAGCCGTTGCTCGACCCCGATGAGGCCGTGCGCCAGGCGATGGCGATCGGCGCCAAGGCGACGCGGCCGGTCGTGATCGCCGACACGCAGGACAACCCCGGCTGCGGCGGCACCGGCGACACGACCGGCATGCTCGAGGCGCTGGTGAAAAATCGCGCGGAAAAAGCGGCGATCTGCGTGCTCACCGACGCCAAGGCGGCGGCAGCGGCGCATGCGGCAGGCGCAGGCGCCGAGATAACGATCGAGCTCGGCGGCTGCACGCCGCTGCCGGGTGTAAAGCCTTTTCGCGGGACCTTCCGCGTCACGCGATTGAGCGATGGCCGCTTCATGTGCAAGGGGCCGTGCGTCGGCGGGCGCGAAGCGAAGCTCGGGCCCACTGCGCTGCTCACCATCGGCGGCGTGAGCATCGTGGTGGCGAGCAAGCGCATGCAGGCCTATGACCTGGAAATCTTCCGCCACATCGGCGTCGAGCCGACCGCGCAGAAAATCCTGGTGGTGAAAAGCACCTGCCACTTCCGCGCCGACTTCGAGCCGATCGCCGAGCGCGTGCTGGTCGCGGTCGCGCCCGGGGCGCATCTCGTCGACTCGCGCAAGTATCCCTACCAGCACCTGCGCGCAGGCGTGCGGCTCGAGCCGCTGGGACCGGCGTTCGCGCCGCGCGCGACATGAGCGGTAGCGGGCGCGATCGCGCAGAGCTATCCCGCCAAGCCGATACGCCTGGTTGTCGGCTACACGACCGGCGGCCCGACCGACACCACCAACGTCTGTGCCGACGCCGGCTCTGTTATACTGCGGGCACGCGGTTATATTGACCAGTCCCCCTGCCGCCGTCGGTTCCGACCCTCTTCCATCTGTTAGCCTGCGACTGGCGCCTTACCCGGCGACAGGACTATCGATTTTCGGGAAATCTCATGTCATTTGCAAATCTCGGCTTGTCCGCCGAACTGGTTCGCGCCGTTGCCGAACACGGCTATACGACCCCCACGCCGATCCAGCTCCAGGCGATTCCCGCAGTGCTCGCCGGCGGCGACCTGCTGGCCGGCGCGCAGACCGGTACCGGCAAAACCGCGGGATTCGTCCTGCCGATCCTGCAGTTGCTGTCCACGCGTCCGGCGCCCAATCACGCGAATGGGCGTAAACCCGTCCGCACGCTGATCCTGGCGCCCACCCGCGAACTCGCCGCGCAGATTGAAGAAAGCGTTCGCGTCTACGGCAAATACTCGAAGCAGTCGTCGATGGTGGTCTACGGCGGCGTCGGCATCAACCCGCAGATCATGCAACTCAAACGCGGTGTCGACATTCTCGTCGCCACGCCGGGCCGCCTGCTCGACCATCACCAGCAGCGCACCGTCGACCTCTCGCGGGTCGAGATCCTGGTGCTGGACGAGGCCGACCGCATGCTGGACATGGGCTTCATCCACGACATCAAGCGCATACTCGCGCAGCTTCCCAAGCGCCGGCAAAACCTGCTCTTCTCGGCTACGTTTTCCGCGGAGATCAAGGCGCTCGCTGACACCCTGCTCAATGCGCCGGCCATGATCGAAGTTGCGCGCCGCAACTCGACGGTGGAGATCATCAATCAAAAGGTCCATCCGGTGGACCGCGACCGCAAGCGCGAATTGCTGTCGCACCTGATCGCCGCCAACAACTGGCATCAGGTACTGGTCTTCACGCGCACCAAGCACGGCGCCAACCGGCTGGCCGAGCAACTGAACAAGGACGGCATCACCGCGCTCGCGATCCACGGCAACAAGAGCCAGGGCGCACGCACGCGCGCGCTCGCCGAGTTCAAGGCGGGCGATCTTCAAGTACTGTGCGCCACCGATATCGCCGCGCGCGGCATCGACATCGACCAGTTGCCGCACGTGGTGAACTACGATCTGCCCAACGTCCCCGAGGATTACGTGCACCGCATCGGCCGCACCGGCCGCGCGGGCGCCAGCGGCGAGGCGATCTCGCTGGTCTGCGTCGACGAGCACACGTTCCTGCGCGACATCGAGCGACTGATCAAGCGCGACATTCCGCAGGAAGTCGTCGCCGGCTTCACGCCCGATCCGCACGCGAAGGCGGAACCGATACTGCAACGGCAGGGGCGCGGCCAGCAACGCAACCATGGCGCTCAGAGCCAGCCACGAAGCAAGTCCGGCGCTGGTCGCAATCAGGGTCGCGGGGCGGCGGGTGCCGCACAATCAAGACCGCGGCATCCGAATGACACCGCTGCCAAGCCGCAACATGGCCGGCCGAATCACCAACCCGCGCGCGCGCACCACGCCGCGCCTGCGGCCGCTACCAAGGGCGGGACACCCGCACACGCTGCGCCCGCGTCCGCCGCGAAGCGCAACATCGTGTACCGTGCGGGCGGCCGCAACCGCTGACCCGACGTTCACGGCCTTACCCGGGCGAAAACCTCCGGAATGCGCGGCAAACTTTGGGTCCGCGGCGGCGGCTTTGAGGTTTCAGGCGTTCTCCCGCCCATCCTCCTGCAATCGCGGTAAGTGGCCCCCCTCGCGTCCCGCGGATTACGCGGCGGCTTTTTCGCGCGGGGTAATTGCTGCGCGGCGCGCGAGCATCGCGCCGGCATTGCGGTGCAGGATCAACTCGCGCGCGTCCTCGCCGATCTGCGCATCGGCGACTGCCTTCCTGGTCCAGTTCACGCCGAACTCGGTGCCGTCGGTGCCGCACACGATGCGCTCGGCGCCATACAGCTGCACGCCGGCTTCGATCGCGCGCGGGCCGAAGGAGTTGCAGTCCACGTACACCTTCGAGCGCCGGAAGCGCGCCGAGGGAAGCTCCTCCTTCGGCGTGTCGAGCAAGCAGCGGTGGTCCATGCGCTCCACTTCGTAGGGGATGTTGCCGCCCAGGTTGTGCAGGTAGATCACCGCATCCGGGTAGGGCGCAAGAAAATCCGTCAGGCACAGCGTCACCATCGCCGAGGACAGGCTCGCCTGCATGTCGAGCGTGCCGTTGCGGCGGCGCGCGTTGTCGGTGTCTCCAGTGACCTTCGGGAAGGTGTCGCCGGGCAGCGGACCGTGGTGAATGAAGAGGAAAGCGCGGCGCCGGTTTGCGACTTCGAGCAGGGGACGCATCTTTTCCGCTTGCTTGCCCGTGAGGAAACCGTTCGCCGGCAATTGCGCGCCGACCATGCCCGGCAGACCCAGCGCCCGATCGAGCTCGGCGGCGGCGGCAGAAATGTCCACCAGCGGCAGCGCAGCATGAGCGGTGAAGCGTCCCGCGTGCTCCTGGCAGATTTTGGAGAGGCTGTCGTTGACGCGCCGGCACAGCGGGACCGAAACCTCGAGCGGCTGGGACTCGATCCAGCAGCACATGCCGAGCAGCGACAGCACGCTGGTTGAGACGCCCAGGCGGTCCATTCTCGCGAGGTAGGTGTCCACGTCATCGAACGCCTCGGCGAGCGGCTCCTCGCCGTTCCGGGTCTTCATCACCTCGACGCCGTCGTCGTTGCGCACGATGCGCGGTTCCCGGGTCCGCGCACGCAGCGCGTCGGTCAGCTCAGCGGGCCTCCAGTGGGCATGCATGTCGATCATGGCAGTCTCCTCGATCCGTTAGCCGGCAGTTTAACGCCGGCGACCTGTTGTGAGAGGGTGGAACGGTTGAACGCGGTAGTGTACTTCAGGTTATCACAAGGCGGCTACGCCCCCCCGTCGCGAAAATCCGGCCCGGGCCATAGGCTTCGGGATCAGCACCCCGCAACGCACTTGCCAGCGCCGTCGAACTCCATGGTACGGCCACTGACGGCCAGGTGCGGCGTAACGCCCTTGAGCAGTTTGATGAAAGCCGCCGCGCGCGACGCGGGACGCAGCTTGCCGCCTTCGGTCACGGCTTCGTTCGGATGCGAAAGGATTACCGACGCCGGCCGGACGAGCTCGTTCATCGCGTAGGCAGCCGACGTAACAGTCCCCGCGCTGGGGCCGAGATTCAGCACCGCGAGATTCGCCTTGTGATATTCGTTCACGACCGTTTTCATTTCGGTGTGGATGCCGGTATCGCCCGACAGGTAGGCGGTAAGTCCATTGCTGAACCTGACGACGTAACCGGTCGGCGGCCCGAGGATTATGCTCGTGCCATCGGGATCGAAGCTCGCGCGTTGCGCTTCCGACAGCAGGCTGGTGGGCACATTGTTGGCATGCGAGGCGTAGACGATTGTGATCTCCACGCCTTGCGACGCGCCTTCGGTTTTCGCGCTGAACGAGGCACCGAGATGCGTGTTCGAGCGGCACGATGCCGCAACCGGAACAGTGGTCGCGCCCGCGGTTTGCGGGCAGAAGGTGACCGGCTTGCCGCCGCGGATGGTCTGGATTTTCCTGCCGACGAAAATGCCCATGTCGCTCGTCATCACGATCGCCGCGTTCTTCGCCGCGGCGACCTCCGCAGTCATGGAGTTCGGCCCGGCCGGCACCGACTCTATCGCGGCGCACGTGCCGGCGCCCGGCGCCTTCAGCTTGCGGTCCCCGATGTGATCGCCATGCGCGTGGCTCAACAGCACCAGATGAATATTGCCCAGTCGCGGGTCGTCGCCGCCGGTGAGGGTGTGGCCCGCGTCGTACAAAAACCGGACCCCGGTGGGGTCTTCGAACAGGGTGGCGCGGTCCAGCGCGCACAGTTCCCCGTCGTGCGAGCCAAGCGGCGTGATTTTCACGTGCTGGGCGCCGGCCGGAAATGCGGCCAGCGCGAGCGCGAGCGCTGCACCTGCGTATGCGGTCTGCATCCTTTTCTCCCCTGACTGAACGTGCGAATTTACCTCATTACACATACGCGCGGGACCGCGCCGGGGCGCGGATTCCTCACGCCTCAATCCACCTTGATGTTCGCGTCCTTTACCACTTTGGTCCAGCGCGCGTAGTCTTCCTTGATGTACGCGGAGAACTGCTCGGGCGTGCCCGGCGCCGGCTCAAGCGCAAGACCGGCAAAACGTTCCTTTGTCGCCGGCAGACTCAATACCTTCAGGATAGCCGCATTGAGCTTGCTGATAACTTCGGCGGGTGTGCCGGCCGGTGCGAGCACGCCGGTGATGTTGGTCACCACGAATCCCGCTACCCCCGCTTCCGTCGTTGTCGGTATGGCGGGAAAGATCGTCGTGCGCGCCTGCGACGTGACCGCGAGCGGGCGGATTCTGCCGGACTTGATGGGACCGACCGAACTCGACAGTTGATCGAACAGCAAATCGACCTGGCCCGCCATCAAATCCACGCCCGCGGGACCCGCGCCCTTGTACGGAATGTGCGTGAATTTGACGCCTGTCAGCGACTGAAAAAGCTCGCCTACCAGATGGTTCGCGCTGCCGGTGCCGCCGGAGGCCATCGACATTCTGCCGGGCTTCGCTTTGGCCAGCGCGACGAGTTCCTTCACCGTTTTCGCCGGCACTGACGGGTGCACGACGAGCACGAACGGCGTGGTGGCAACGAGACTGATCGGCGCGAAGTCGCGCAGCGGGTGGTAGGAAATTTTCGGATACAGGCTGGGCGCGACGCTCACCGTGCTGTTCGATCCCATCATCAGCGTGTAGCCGTCGGGCGCGGATTTCGCCACCACTTCCGCGGCGATGATGCCGCCCGCGCCGACGCGATTGTCGACGATGAAATTTTGCCCGAGCAACTCGGACATGCCCGGCGCGATCTGCCGCGCGGTAATGTCGACGTTGCCGCCGGCGGCGAACGGCACGATCAGCCGGACCGGCTTCGATGGATAAGTCTGCGCCGCCGCCGTTGCGGCGAGCCCAAGCGTCGTAATCGCGAATACGATGCGTGATCTCATTTTGTCTCCCCGGGGCAAGCCCTGTGCATCTGCGCCGACATGGCGCGACATCGCGTTTTCCATTTTGCGATTATTTCAGCAGGCCGATTTCACGCAGGTAGCGCTGCGTGCCCGGATGCAACAGTTCGACGCGTGGCACGGCCGCCACCGTGTTCGCCATGGTCGATTCGCCCGCTGCCGCCAGACGTTTGCCGATCGCGGCCTCGCCCTTGTGCAGCGCGCGCACCAGGCGGTAAGCGACGTCGTCGGGAAGCGTCGGCCGCGCCAGCACGAACGCCCACGAGCCGACGGTATGCACCGGCGCGTCCTGACCCGGATAGCTGCCGGCCGGCAGCGTGAGCGGCTTGATGAAAGTGTGTTTTGACGTGATGCGTTTGACTTCGTCCGCGCTCGGCGCGATCAAACGCGCGCCCCCCGGCGCTTTCGCCACCGTCACGAAGCCTGGCCAGCCCACGCCACCGCCCCACATCGCCGCGACGCGTCCATCGAGCACCATCGCCGGGCCGTCCGCCGCCTTTTCCAGATAAACCGGCTGGAAGTCCTTGTTGATGTCGAGGCCCAGGCCGTCCATCGCGTAACGCGCGAGCACGACGAAACCGGAACCGCCCGCGCCCCACGCGATCGGCTGCCCCCTGAGGTCGGCAATCGTGCGGTACGGACTGTCGTCGCGCACGATGAACATGCCGGTATTGGAATACATCGCGCTCAATATCTTGAGGCTGGACGGCGCCCGCCCGATGCCGGCGACCGCCTCGTAAGTCACTTCACCGGTAACCTGTCCGGTGTCGAGCTTGCCCGCCTCGAGCAGCGGCACGTTCTCGGTGCTGCCCTTGGTGTTTTTCGGCTGCACCGACAGCGAGGAATCCATTTCGTTGATGGTCGCGGCAAACGCATCGCCATAGACGGGAAAACCGCCGCCCGGTGTCGCGGTGCCGTGTATCACCACCGTTTTTTCCTGTGCAGTCGCGATCCCTGCGGCAGTCAGCGCCCCTCCTGTAAGCGCCAGCAACAGGAGCGCCCTACGTTTTGAAATTCTGGTTGGCATCGATCTTTCCTTCATGACCGCCGGCTTATGAAATGCGAAATTTCGCGTATTATGGCAAGAAACGTGCGTTTACACTCACCCCATTTGAGTGCGCTGGCACTCCCGGCGAGTGCAGACGATGGCAGGCGGACCGCCTGCGCTGCACGCCCTGGCGCAACGCCGACTTCGCGCGGAATGCGCGGTTCCCGGCAAATACGAAAAGACGAATGGAAGCGATGGATACGGCAATTGCGGGCACGCTCGGCCACTGCCCGGTCGGACCCGGCTCGCTGCAAGGCATCCAGCGGCAGCAAACCAATGCGGCGCGCTGGAACGGCGCCAACTGGCGTGAGTTCGCGGCGGCAGTCGGCGCGCTGGGCATTGAACTGCTGGATGGCATCGCGGCACGCGGCGCATTCGCCACCGACGCGGGCGGCACGGCTTACGGTTTGCCGCACGGCGTGGTGATCGCGCGCAACGCGGAACAGATTTCAAAATTGCTGCGCGCCGCCCAGACCCACCGGGTGCCCGTCACGGTGCGCGGCGGCGGACTCACGACCGAAGGCGAGTCGGTGGCGTTCGGCGGCGTGCTGCTCGACATGACCGGCATGAGCCGCGTACTGGATATCGACGCCGCGGCGCTGACCGTGCGCACCGAGGCAGGAATATTCTGGCACGGTCTCGCCGAGGAACTGCGCCGCGAAAATCTCGATTACCTGTCCGCCCCGCTCAATCTTACTTCGTCGGTCGGTGGCACGCTCGGCGTCGGCGGCATCGATGTCAATTCTCCGCGCCTGGGTTGCAGCGCCGATCAGGCGCTCGCACTTCAGGTCGTCACACCGACGGGAGAAATCGTCGAATGCTCCGACACGCAAAATGCGGAACTTTTTCAGCGCGTGATTCTCGGCTACGGCCAGTTCGGCGTGATCACGGAAGCAACACTCAGGGTTCGCCGCTACACACCGCTCAGAATGCATTACTTTTACTACTCGTCGCTGCGCACGGCAATTGAAGATCTGCAACTCATCGACCGCAACGACGCCAGCGATTATTCAGGCATCCTCACCATCATGGACTGCGCGGTCAATCTGCTGGTGGCGTTCGACTCGCCGGAGCGCGAAG
>JAYWDM010000391.1:0-4368 GCA_043779885.1 Betaproteobacteria bacterium
GCCGGGCGGCGCGGGCTGCCGATGGACAGCCGTTCGTACGACAGCAGCGCTTTCGCGATCGTCCAGCCTTCGTTCGGCTTGCCGACCAGATTGGCGCGCGGCACGCGCACGTTGTCGAAGAACACCTCGCAGAATTCGGAGTGCCCGGCGATATTGCGGATCGGCCGGATCGTGATGCCCGGCGTCTTCACGTCGGCGAGTACCAGACTGATGCCGAGCTGTTTTTTCGTCGCCGCCCTGTCGGTGCGCACCAGTACGTAGATGTGGGTTGCATCGTGCGCGAGCGAAGTCCAGATTTTCTGTCCGTTGATGACGAGATCGTCGCCGTCGGCAACCGCGGCGGTCTGCAGGCTCGCAAGGTCCGATCCCGCATTCGGCTCCGAATAACCCTGGCACCAGATAAATTCGCCTGCCAACGAGCGCGGGAGGTAATGCTCTTTTTGCTCGCGCGTGCCGTAGCGCATGAGGATGGGCCCGACCTGCGTGATGCCCTGGTCCGGCGGGCGCGCAATGCCGAAGCGCTCGATCTCCTCCATGTAGATCAGCATTTTTGCGGCATTGAGCTCCATGCCGCCCCATTCGCGCGGCCAGCCCGGCGCGGCCCAGCCCTTCGCATAGAGTTTGCCCCACCAGTCTTTCATCTCGCCCCAACGCGCGCGGCGCAAAATGTTGCGCAGATGGGGGGGATATTCGGCTTCGAAGAATTGACGTGCCTCGCGGCGAAACGCGTCGTCGCTCAGGGCGTTGTAATCGGGCACCGCTTGCATGTTCGTGGGCATACGCGCAGCCTGTAATGGGGTCGCATCGATTCTATAGCGCGGCTCCGGCGGTGACAATGCACGCCGGCCAAAGCGCCAAGCCCGCGCCCGTGTAAAATCGCGGGCACCCCATTCTCAATACGCAGGACGCAGCACCTGATGCCCGCTCTCTTCCGCGCTGCCGCCTGCGCGCTTGCGCTATGCGCGGCGCACGCGGACGCGCAATTCTTGCCGTCCCGCCCCGTGCGTTTCATCGTCACGTATCCGCCCGGCGCGCTCAACGATCTGATTGCGCGCACCCTGTCGCCGCGGCTGTCCGAACAGTGGGCGCAACAGGTCGTCGTGGATAACCGGCCCGGCGGCGGCACGCTGATCGGGAGCGAACTCGGTGCGCGCGCGGCATCCGACGGGCATACGTTATTGCTGGTGTCGATCGCGCACGCCATGAATCCGAGCGTTTACCCGAAACTGCCGTACGATTCGGTGCGCGACTTTGCACCCGTTTCGCAGATCGCGTCATCGCCGTACATCCTGATCGTGCATCCATCGCTGCCGGTAAAATCCGTCACCGACCTGGTGGCGCTGGCCAGGGCGAAACCCGGCCACCTGACTTATGGCTCGACCGGCACCGGCGGCAGTTCACACCTGATGGGCGTGATGCTGGGAATAATGGCGGGCATCGACATCGTGCACGTGCCGTACAAGGGCCTCGCGCCCGCGCTCACGGATTTGATCGGCGCCCAGATCAACTTCGGATTCGGCAGCTATTCCACCGTCGGCCCGCATATCAGGGCCGCGCGCCTGCGCGGCATCGCCGTCACCGGCGCAAAACGTTCGGCGACCACGCCTGAATTGCCGACCATCGCCGAAGCAGGCTACCCCGCCTACGCTGCGATTCCGTGGTGGGGCATATTGCTGCCGGCCGCGACGCCCAAGCCGCTGGTGGCTCACATCCATACCGATATCGTGCGCGCGTTGCAGGCGCCGGACGTCAGGGAGCGGTTCAGTGCGCAGGGCCTCGACGTAGTCGGGAGCACGCCCGACGAGTTCGCCGCCCATATCAAGGCGGAAATCGCGCGCTGGGGAAAAGTCGTCAAAGCCGCCGGCATCAAACCGGAATAAACAAAGGAACCTTCAATTGTCAGACTCCGTATTCTGGGCCAAGCAAACCCTCTCCACCACGCTCGCCAACGCCGCGCGCGACCGCCTGGCGCAGGAAGCGCTTGTCATCTCCGGGCGTCGCATGACTTACGCCCAGCTTTGGAAGTCCGTGCAGCAGGTCGCCGCCGCGCTGCACGCGGCAGGCGTGCGGCGCGGCGATCATGTCGGCGTGTGCATGGGTAACTCGATCGAGTGGGCCACTTTTTTCTATGGCGCGGCGGCGCTGGGCGCCGTCACCGTGCCGGTCAATACGCGCTTCAAGGCGGACGAATTCGAATACTGTCTCAAACAGGCCGACGTGAAACTGCTGTTCGTCATCGACCGTTTTCTCAAAATCGATTTTATCGACATGCTGCGCGGCATGTGCCCCGCGCTCGACGACAAGCTGCCGGATGCGAAGCTGCCGCTCCTTGATAACGTCATAGTGCTCGGCGACGACGTACCCAGGGCTGCGCAAAGCTACGCGGATTTTCTCGCGCGCGGCGCCGGCATGGGCGACCTGCCGCTCGCGGCAGTGCAGTCCGACGACGTGCTGCTGATGCAATTCACGTCGGGCACGACGTCGTATCCGAAAGGCGTGATGCTCACGCACGACAACATGCTGCGCAACGCCGCCTATATCGCGCGGCGCTTCGATTGCCGCGCCGGCGACCGCTATTTCAGCGCGCGGCCTTTCTATCATGTGGCGGGCAGCACCTTGTCGCTGCTCGCCGCGCTGACGAGCGGCGCGTGCCTGTCGTCCTCGGCGACGTTCGATCCGGGCGAGGCGCTGCGCGTGATGTCGGAAGAAAAATGCACGCTGACCTCCGGCAACGACACCATGTTCCTGATGCAGCTGAATCACCCGGATTTCGATAAGTACCCGCTGACGCTGCGCGGCGGCTGGGTATCATGCAGCGTCGAGGTCACGCAGCAAATCATTGCCCGCATGGGTATGCGCGGCCTGACGCAGGCGTATGGATTGTCGGAAGCATCACCCAACGTTTGCATGTCGTATTACACGGACGACCTCGAGAAGCGCATCAACGGCTGGGCGCATATCCTCGACGATGTCGAAGTGCGCATCGTCGATCCGCAAAGCAACGCGGACCTGCCGCCGGGCGCGAGCGGAGAGATCCTGGTGCGCGGCTGGAGCGTGATGAAGGGTTACTACAAGATGCCCGAGCAAACAGCCAAGGCAATCGATAAGGACAACTGGCTGCATACCGGCGACCTGGGCGTGATGGATGACGCGGGCCGCCTGCGTTACCTCACGCGCATCAAGGATGTGTTTCGCGTCGGTGGCGAAAACGTCGCGCCCGCCGAAGTGGAAGACGTGCTGCACAAACATCCGAAAATAAAACAGGCGCAGGTCATCGGCGTACCCGACCCGCGGCTGATCGAAGTCCCCGCCGCCTACGTGATCCTGCGCGAAGGCGAACAGGCAACGCCGGAAGAAATCATCGCGTGGAGCAAAGAGCGCCTCGCGAATTTCCGCGTTCCGCGCTACGTGAAAATCATCGACTCGTTCGAGCACTACGGCATGACCGGCAGCGCCAAGGTGCAGAAGAACAAGCTGCGCGCGCAGGCGCTGCTCGATTTCAAGTTGTAGAAGCGATAATTATCGGGCATTGCCTAATCGGCAACCATGCGCCCTCCCTTGCAGGGCGCGCACTGGCTTGCAAGCCACTGCCGCTCGAACGGCGCGGGCCATGGCCCGCGAATTCCCGATCTCGCCCCTCGATACCGCTCCCGTCGAAGAAGGGAAGACAAGCCCTTCCCCCTCGGCTGGAAGGGTGGGGATGAGGGCGCGATTTTGTCTTTCGATATTGGCAAATAATGAATTGGGTAATGATCAATCGGACGCAAAGTTCCCGCGCGCTGCGTCAGTGCGAAGAGCGTTTGCGTGCGTGGGCGCGATGTTTGCCACGACAACATACATGCCAACCCACACGAATCGACGCACACGCGCATAATAAGCGGCAGATCGGGGGGAGTCATGAATAAACGCCGCAAGATTCTCGTCGCGCTTGGCGCGGGCGCACTAACAGCGCCGTTCTCTTGCTTCGCGCAATCGCAAGGCAAAGTCTGGCGCATCGGCATGCTGTGGGAGAGCGAACTATCCTTTTACGCCGACCGGATCGAAGCTTTCAAGGCGGGAATGCGCGAACTCGGCTACACGGAAGGCAAGAACTACGTGATGGAGGATCGGGTTTCCCAAAATGACCCTGCCCGTCTGCCGGCATTGGCTGCAGAGTTGATTGCATTGAAAGTCGACGTAATCGTTTCGTCGGGCACCCCGTCGGCCGTAGCCGCGCGCAACGCCACTCGCGAAATTCCGATTTTGATCGTAACCGCGGGAAATCCCGTTGGCAGCGGCCTTGCGGTGAGCCTGGCCAGACCGGGCGGCAACGTCACGGGCCTGACGAATCTGGCGTCCGACCTCTACACCAAGCGACTGGATTTGCTG
>JAYWDM010000392.1:0-4360 GCA_043779885.1 Betaproteobacteria bacterium
ATCGCCGCTGCCCTCAGGGGGCGCTACTACGACAACTACGCCATGATCCTGTTCATCGGCGACGTGGAAGTGCTGCGGCCGGAAAAGTTCTGACGGGAAAAGGAGAAAACGATATGCAACCTCTGGTCGGACTCATCATGGGCTCGGTCTCGGACTGGGAAACGCTGCAGCATGCCGCGCAAATGCCGGACCGATTGGCCGTTCCGCATGAAGTGCGCGTAGTCTCGGCGCATCGCACGCCGGATCTGCTGTTCGAATACGCCTCGACCGCCGAGACGCGCGGCATCGAGGTGATCATCGCCGGTGCGGGGGGTGCCGCGCATCTGCCGGGCATGGCCGCAGCCAAGACCGTTCTGCCCGTGCTGGGCGTGCCGGTGCAGTCCAAGGTGCTCAACGGGATCGACTCTCTGCTCTCGATCGTGCAGATGCCCGCCGGGGTGCCGGTGGGCACGCTGGCCATCGGCCAGGCGGGTGCCGTCAACGCCGCCCTGCTCGCCGCGAGCATCCTCGGCAACAAGTATCCGGCGGTCCGCGCGACGCTGGCCGAGTTCCGGCGCAGCCAGACCGAGGCGGTTCTGGCTCGGCCCGATCCGCGGGCGGGAGCATGATCGTCGGCATCGTCGGCGGCGGGCAACTGGCGCGGATGCTGGCGCTCGCAGGCTGTCCGCTGGGGCTGGAGTTCGTCTTTCTCGATCCCGCGCGCGACGCATGCGCCGCGCCGCTGGGGCAGCACCTGCGCGGCGGCTACGACGACCGGGCGCTGCTCGCACGGCTGGCCGAGCGTGCCGATGTGGTCACCTACGAGTTCGAGAATGTACCCTCGGAGAGTGTGGAATTCCTGTCCGTGATTGCCACCGTCCATCCGAACTCCAGGACGCTGGCCGTCGCCCGGGATCGCTCGGCCGAGAAAGTTCTGTTTCGCGAGCTGGGAATTCCGACCGCGCCCTTCGCACCGGTGGATACGCGGAAGGACCTCGAGCACGCCGCCGCCAAAATCGGCCTGCCCGCCGTGTTGAAGACTCGCACCTTGGGCTACGACGGCAAGGGACAGGTGGTGCTGCGCAGCGCCGGCGAACTCGATGCGGCCTGGGCGCGGCTCGGCGGCGCGCCGCTGATTCTGGAGAGTTTTGTCCCCTTTGAGCGCGAGGTGTCGGTCATCGCGGTGCGCGGGCGCAACGGCGCTACTCTTTTCTATCCTCTTGCTGAAAACACCCACAGCGACGGCATCCTGCGGCTTTCTTTGAGTCGCCCCGGCGATTCGATGCAAGCGCTCGCCGAGGCCTATGCTTGGCGGTTACTGGATGCGCTGGATTACGTGGGCGTCCTCGCCCTGGAGCTGTTTCAGCTTGGCGAGACTCTGCTCGCCAACGAGTTCGCGCCGCGGGTCCACAACTCCGGACACTGGACCATCGAAGGCGCGGAGACCAGCCAGTTCGAGAACCACCTGCGCGCCGTCCTGGGCTGGCCCCTCGGGCCTACGTCCCCGAGGGGATGCGCGGCGATGGTCAACTTCATCGGTTTCGAGCCGGATGCCGCGCAGGTGCTCGCCATTCCCGGGGTCCATCTGCACGCCTATGGAAAGGCAGCCCGCCCGGGGCGCAAGCTTGGCCACGCCACCCTGCGTGCGGAAGACGCGCGGGCTTTGCACGCCGGGCTCGACCGACTGCTGGCGCTCGCCGCGTCGGTGAAAGAGGCGCACGACCATCGCGATGCGCCGAAAAGTCGCGTCGCGTGACAACCGAGCGGGCCGGGAGCGAAACATCGAACGGTCCATCAGAAGGTGCTCGTCGTCGCCCTCAACGGTGCGACGACGAGCGCCGCGTTTTAATTTGCGCTCGCAGATCGGGGCAGACCTGCACTCGACGAGATCGGGCCAAGAGACCGGAGACTAACGGATGGAACAACTGACCACGCTTGCCGAACTTCGAGGCCACATCAGGGTGCTGGCTTGCATTGATGAAACAGACGCGCCCTTCGTGAGCTGCTATCTCAACCTGGAACAGGGTGAGGCCGGCTACTGCAAGGCGTTCGAAGACCGCGCCTCGGCCCTGCGCGCCACACTCGATGGCGATGCGCGCGCCGACTTCGAGGCGGCTATTGGCCAGATCGAGCCTTACCTGGCCGAGAAATTGCGGCCCGGCGCGAAGGGGGTGGCTCTGTTCAGCCGCCAGTTTCGCGCTGGCGCCTTCTTTCTACCGATGCAGTTCGCTGCGCCGCTGCCAGACTGGATCTCGGTCGGTGCGGCGCCCAACCTCTTTCACCTCATGGCGCTGAAGGATACATATCACCGCTACGTCGTGCTGCTGGCGACCGGGACTTCGGTACGGATCCTTGAGGTCAACCTGGGCGCGGCGACCGTTCAGGCCTGGACTACGCAGCCCGAACTGCGCGAGCGTGTGGGCCGGGAGTGGACCAAAGCGCACTACGAAAGCCACCGCCGCGAGCGTACCTCACACTTTCTCAAGGAGCAGATCGAGTTGCTCGGGCGTCTCATGGCGGCGGGCGGGCATACGCACCTGATCCTGGCGGGCGACCCGCGCCTGACTGGAGAGATACGGCGTGCACTGCCCAAATCCATCGCGTCCAAATTGGTGGACACCATCCCGGCGGCAGGCCGCGACACCCAGGAGGATGTCGTCGCCGCCACCCTGTCGGCGTTTGTCGAGTGGGAGGAGCAAGAATCGCAGGCGGTGGCGGCGCGCTTCGTACAGGGTATTCGTACCCAGGGGCTCGCGATTGCGGGAGCGAAAGCCTGCCTGGACGTGCTGTGCCAGCGGCGGGCGGATACTCTCCTGCTGGCGCGGGATCACCTGCCCGTGCCCGGCTGGCGCTGTGCCGCTTGCGGCGCGATCCGTATTGAGCGGGACGCACCGGCTGCCTGCTCCGGGTGCGGCAAGGCGGCGGTGCGGCCCATCGACGCCACGGAAGAACTTGTGAGACTGGCCGGGCAGCAGAACTGCCCGGTCGAGGTGGTGGACTCCTGCGACCCGCTAATGGCCCTCGGTGGCGTCGGCTGTCTGCTGCGCTATTCGCTGTGACGCGCGATCCTCATGAGTTTTGAACTGCTGGTGTTCCTGGTCGCCGTGGCGCAGTGCTTCAAAGTTTTAGCTCGACACGATGCGGCGCAGTGGATTCTGGAAGCCGATATTCGCGGTTGCTTTGACAATATCAGTCATGACTGGCTGCTCGCCAACGTCCCAACGGACAACGCGGTCCTTCAGAAATGGCTAAAGGCTGGATTCATGGAAGGAACAATCCTCAACCCGACGGATGACGGTACACCACAAGGCGGTATCATTTCGCCGACACTTGCCAATATGGCACTCGATGGGCTGGAAGCTCTCCTGAAGAAGGCGTTTCGCGGCACGTCGAGAAGCGGTGTGTGGCGCAATCCGAAAGTCCGACTGGTCCGGTACGCGGACGACTTCATCATCTCGGGCGACTCGAAAGAGTTGCTCGAAAGCGAAGTCCGACCTTTGGTCGAATCCTTCCTGCGCTCCAGAGGCTTGGAGCTATCGGAGGAAAAGACAAAGATTACGCATATCGACCAGGGATTCGATTTCCTGGGGCAAAATCTGCGCAAGTATCGCGGCAAGCTGCTGATTAAACCTGCTGCGAACAACGTGAAAGCGTGTGCAGACAAGATACGTGAAACGATCAACGGTAACAAGACGGCCAAGCAGACGGCCAAGCAGGTGTCGCTGATCCGGCTGCTCAACCCCATGATTCACGGTTGGGCGCTGTACCATCGCCACGTGGTCGCCAAGGACACATTCCGCACCATCGATCACCACGTGTGGAGCGCGTTGTGGCGCTGGTCCAAGCGGCGGCATCCAAATAAGGGGCGGGACTGGGTTCGGCGTAAGTACTTCCGGACCATCGGGAACCGTACCTGGGTGTTTGCCGCCGCGACCGGGGAGAGATCGGCCGACGGAACGCCAACGGTTGATACGCTTCGCTCTGCGAGCGATGTGCACATCCAGCGGCATCTCAAGGTCCGAGCAGACGCCAATCCATTCGATCCGGCGTGGCAGCCGTACTTTGCGGCGCGTCATGCCGCGAAGGGCCGCATCGGTACTCGGGTGGTGCCGCGGTACGCCTTCATTTCTTCTACGCCACCACCGCGCCATCCGGATTCCACCGATGCGTCGCCGGCTCCTTCGCGGGGGCTTCGAAAGGCTTGAGCCGTATGATGGGAAACCATCACGTACGGTTCTTAGGGGAGGGAGTGGCAGCAATGCCGCTCTCTTACCCGCCACCTCGGCGTGAATATATTTGCGTTGTACAGGGAATTCGCCTGAGGTCGTCGCGGTCACACCGTCAACTGCGGGGCCTGTCGTTCGTTGATCCGTGTAGTCCT
>JAYWDM010000393.1:0-4349 GCA_043779885.1 Betaproteobacteria bacterium
AAGTAATCGGCACGCCGGAATTGCTCAAACACCCGGACTATATCGATTTCAAGTTGCGCTCCAAGAATCGCGATGCGCTGAATGTTGAAATCAGCAAGCAACTCATCAAGCGCACGTCGGCCGAGTGGATCGATGCGTTCAACCAGGCGGGTGTGCCGTGCGGCCCGATTTACAAGGTGAACGAAATGTTTGCGGATCCGCAGATCCAGGCAATCGGCATGGCGCAACCCGTCAAGCACTATGCGCTGGGGGACATCAAGCTGGTCGCGCAAGGCGTCAAACTCACGCGCACGCCGTCTGAAATCCGCACCGCCGCGCCGGATCGCGGCGCGCAAAGTGACGCGATACTGGAGGAGTTCGGCTACGCCGCAAAGGACATCGCCGGTTTGCGCGAGCGCGGCGTAGTTTGAACAAGCGGCAGCAATATAAGCAACGTAGGGTGGGCAACTTGTTGCCCGCCGGTCGTTCCGCGCTATTCGCGTGGGCAACAAGTTGCCCACCCTACCGAACATCTTGATGGCGGCCAATGGGGAACCGGCGTGATTCGAAGCCGGCAGCAGGGCGCAGTATGCGAGATTATTCTCGATCGTCCCGGGAAAAGAAACGCTCTGAGCTTCGCAATGATCGAGTCGCTTGCCGCTGCAGTCGGCGCGGCGGAGGCAGCCGCCGAATGCAGGTGCATAGTAATCAAGAGTTCGGGCGAGCATTTCTGCGCGGGTCGCGAACTCGCCCCTGATCGTGCGCGCGATCTCGATGCAGTGCTCGCCTACGATGATGCCTACGCAGCTATTTTTGAACGCCTGCGTGTATTGAATAAACCGTCGCTTGCGGTCGTGCGCGGTTACGCGCTCGCCGGCGGGTTTACGCTGGCGATGGGCTGTGATTTCGTGATCGCCGACGAGTCGGCGAAATTCGGCGCGGTTGAAATGAACCATCGCTTCCCCGCGGCGGTCAATACCGCGCTGCTGTCGCATCTCGTGGGTCCCCGGCGCGCACTTGAGCTCCTGCTGCTGGGTGAGATGACCAGCGCCCGCGCAATGCACGACATGGGGCTGGTCAACCGGCTCGCCGCCGATGCGCCGGCGCTGGCCGCGATTGAGGCGACATTCGTGGCGCAGCTGACGGCGCTCGACCCGGCTGCGGTGCGCCTGACCAAGGAAACCCATCGCGCGGCCTGCAACATGCCGCTCGCCGACGCATTGACCATGGGCAAACAGCTCAATGCCCTGCTGCTCGCATCCGGGCGCATTGACGAGGCGAGCCGCGCATTTGCCGGGCGCCCGAAGAAGTAGCCTGGCGACGCGGCGGGCCGCGATGCGGCGCGTATTTCTGGTATACTTTTTGGCGTAGACGGAACCCATCAGGCTCCGTATTCCCCGACATGATCACGCTTGCCTGCACGGCAGTGCCGGCAACCATCGGATTGCAGTTTTTCGCTCACGAACCAACGGCAAAAGGACAACATGACGTTTGACGCAAACCGGCCCGATCTGACGATAGGGGTGTTAGGCACCGGCGCAATGGGCCGCGGCATCGTGCAGGTGGCCGCCGCCGGCGGCATGCAGGTATTGATCATGGACACGCGCGCCGGAGCGGCCGACGAGGCGCGGGAATTCGTCGCCAAAATGCTCGCGCGTGCCGCGGAAAAAGGCAGCATGAGCAAGGACGACGCGGCAGCCGCCGCCGCGCGCATCAAGGTCGTCAGCGCGCTCGCCGATTTCAAGCCCTGTCACGCGGTGATCGAAGCGGTTGTCGAGAATCTCGACGTCAAGCGGCAGGTATTCGGTGAACTGGAAAATATCGTCGCGCCCGATTGCATACTGGCCACCAATACGTCGTCGATGTCGGTGACGACCATCGCCGCCAAACTAAAGACGCCGCAAAGATTCGCCGGATTTCATTTCTTCAATCCGGTACCGCTGATGCGCCTCGTTGAAGTCATCTCCGGCCTGCTGACCGAAGAATGGGTGTGCGAGGCGCTGGTCGCGATCGGCAGGCGCATGACGCGCGAACCCGTGCGCTGCACGGATGCGCCGGGCTTTCTGGTGAACCAGGTCGGCCGCGGTTTTACGCTTGAGGCGGCGCACCTCGTTTACGAAGGCATCTCCACTTTTGCCGCTGTCGATCGCGTGATGCGGGACGTCGGCGGCTTCCGCATGGGGCCCTTCGAGCTGATGGAGTTGACCGGCCTCGACGTGACGCAACCGGCTTCAGCGCTGATCTACAACCAGTTCTTCCAGGAACCCCGCTACCGGCCCAATC
The DNA here is from genome assembly GCA_043779885.1 of Betaproteobacteria bacterium. Taxonomy (GTDB): domain Bacteria; phylum Pseudomonadota; class Gammaproteobacteria; order Burkholderiales; family SG8-41; genus PALSA-1004. Next base: position 2,263 of record JAYWDM010000393.1, read on the forward strand.
TGATCATGCAGTCGCGCTACGAAGCGGGCGTGCTCGGTCGCAAGACGAAGAAGGGGTTCTACAATTACGATGAGCAGATGAAGCCCGTTACCGCGCCCGAAGCGCCGGCGCCGTCCGCGCGTCCCGACAGCGTATGGGTGAGTTCCGCCGAACCCGCCGGGCACGCCGCGCTGACGGACCTGCTGAACAAGCTCGGCGCCAAAATCGAGTCAGGCAGCAAACCCGGTGCGCAGGCCCTGTGCCTCGTAACGCCGCTCGGCGACGATGCGACGTCGTGCGCGGTTGACCAGGGTCTCGATCCCAAACGTACGATTGCGGTTGACACGCTGTTCCCGCTCGCCAAGCGCCGGACGATCATGGGCACTCCGCTTACCGACCCGGCATTTCGCGATGCGGCGCACGGTTTGCTCGCATCCGACGGCGTGCCGGTTACGGTCTGCCGCGACAGCCCGGGCTTTATCGCGCAACGCATCGTCGCGATGATCGTGAATATCGGCTGCTCGATCGCGCAAAGCCGCACCGCCGCGCCGGCGGACATCGACAAGGCAGTTACGCTCGGCCTCAATTATCCGAACGGTCCGTTCAAATTTGCCGATGTGCTCGGAGTCGAGCGCATTCATCGCGTGCTCAGCACCATGTACCGCATTTACGGGGACCCGCGCTACCGCCCCAATATCTGGCTCACGCGGCGTGCCAGGCTCGGCGTATCCGCGCTTACGAACGAACCGTAGACCAATTGCCGCGGAGATCGCAGGTGGTAAAGGGAATAGCGGATTTGGCAAATGCCCATCGCCGTACCTTTTCACTGTGACCTCTGCGTTCCCTGTGGCTGGAATCTGAAGAAAGGAACTCGCTATGCTGAATGCCTATATTTATGACGGAAAGCGCACGCCGTTCGGCCGCTATGCCGGGTCACTGGCAAAAGTTCGACCCGACGATTTGCTGGCGGGGGCCATCAAAGCGGTGCTCGCGAACAGCAAATTCAAAGCCGAGCAGATCGAGGACATCGTGGTCGGCTGTGCAAACCAGGGTGGCGAAGACGCGCGCTGCGTCGCGCGGCATGCCGGCCTTGCCGCTGACTTGCCGATAGAGATCCCGGGAACGGTGCTGCAGCGTAACTGCGCGAGCGGCCTGGGCGCGATCGTGCATGCCGCGCATTCGATTACGGCGGGCGAGGGCGAGGTCTTTCTGGTCGGCGGCACGGAGAGCATGAGCCGCGCGCCGTTCGTTTTCGCCAAGAGCGAAAACCCGTTTTCCCGCGATTTGCGCATTTATGACAGCACGATCGGGCCGCGTTTTTCCAATCCCAAGCTGACCAAGAAGTTCGGCGACGAGCAGATGCCGCAGACCGCGGACAATCTCGCCCGCGAATTCGACATCAAGCGCGAAGAAGCCGACCGGTTTGCAGTCGCCTCGCAGCAGAAATATGCGATCGCCAAGGGGGAGGGTTTTTTCACGGGCGAAATCGCGCCGGTTGAAATGCCCCCGACGCGCAAGGGCCCGGTGCCGGCGGTGTCCGACGACGAGCATCCGCGGCCGGCGACCGATCTTGAATCGCTGGCAAAAATGAAATGCCTGTATGAAGGCGGCGTAACCACCGCGGGCAACGCCTCAGGCGTCAATGACGGCGCGGTCGCAATCATCCTCGCCAGTCTGCAGGCAGGCGAAAAAGCCGGCGTGAAGCCGATTGCGCGCGTGATCGCCAGCGCCTCGGCTGGTGTGCCGCCCCGCATCATGGGTATCGGCCCGGTCGCTGCGTCCAAAAAAGCGCTCGAGCGCGCGGGACTCACGATCAAGGACATGGACATTATCGAGATCAACGAAGCGTTTGCCGCGCAAGTGCTGTCCTGCCTGAAGGGGCTGGGCGTTGCGTTCGACGATAAACGCGTCAATCCGAACGGCGGCGCCATCGCGTTAGGTCACCCGCTGGGCGCGTCGGGCGCGCGTCTTGCGCTGACTGCCGCGCGACAGCTGCAGCGCAGCGGCGGCCGCTATGCGCTCGTAAGCCTGTGCATCGGCGGCGGGCAGGGCATGGCTGCAATACTCGAAAGAGTGTGAGCGGCGCGCATTAACCGGGCCGGTAGCGG
>JAYWDM010000394.1:0-11932 GCA_043779885.1 Betaproteobacteria bacterium
GATCGATGCGCCGCGCCGGATTGCCACGCGCGCGGTCACGTCCGCCGTGCCGAGATGCACATGCACCGGCGTCCAGTGTTTGAGCGGCTGGGTCTCCCCGGCGAGCAACTGCAGGCGCACGTCGAGGCGCTGCGTGGGCGCATGGATCGCCGGCGCCACCACCCAGTCACCGCGATGAATCTGCGCGAGGTCGGCGCCACTCAGGTTCAATGCGCAGCGTTCGCCGGCGGCGGCCTGCGGCGCGGCCTGCCCGTCTTTTTGTACGCCGCGTACCCGCACTTCGATGCCGCTCGGCGTGAGCATCAGTTTGTCGCCGACCGCGACCGCGCCGTTGAATACCGTGCCGGTGACGACCGTGCCGCTGCCGGCCACGGTGAACACGCGGTCGATCGCGTAGCGCAGATTCCTGCCCGCGTGCCCGCGGCTGCCATGTTCGAGCGCGGCGGCGGCCAATGTATCGCGCAGCTTGTCGATGCCGTCACCGCTGATCGCCGACACCGGCAGTATGTCGATCGCGGCAAGCGCGGTAGGCGCCAGCAACGCGCGTACGCCGGCCGTGACTTCATCGACACGCTCCGCCGGAACGCGGTCGGTTTTGGTGATGACGGCAATGCCGCGCCTGACGGCGAGCAGATCGACGATATTCAGATGCTCGACGGTTTGCGGCATGACGCCGTCGTCGGCGGCAACGATCAGCATGACGTAATCGATGCCGCACACGCCCGCCAGCATGTTGCGCACGAAACGCTCGTGTCCGGGCACGTCGACAAAGCCGATGACATTACCGTCGGCTGTCTTGCGGTACGCGAAGCCGAGGTCGATCGAAATGCCGCGCGCCTTTTCCTCCGGCAGGCGATCGGTATCGACACCGGTGAGCGCTTTGACCAGCGTGGTCTTGCCGTGATCGATGTGTCCGGCGGTGGCAACTATCATCGCGGGAGCCGGATAACCCGGCGCGCATTCAAGCTGGCCGGCGTGTCGTAATTGGCGCTGCGACGGGAGGCCCGATCGTTGAGGCGCGCGTCCTGGCGGTTAATGGTGAACATCATGGCGCCTAGCCGACCCGGCACAGGGTTTCAGTATTGCCGGCGCGCAACACGTGCCGCCAGTGCGCATGGTCGGCCAGCGCCTCGTTGAACAACCGCAATACCCCCGGGTAGTGTTCGATCGCGTCATCGAGCACGACAAAGCCGCCAACCGCGACGTGCGGCGACCACAGATCAAAGTCCTGCCTGACCGCCGGATAGCGATGATCGCCGTCGATGAACAGCAGACGGATCGCGCCCTGCGCCCAGCGCCGCGCGGCAGCGCCCGATTCGGCGACAACCGGTTCGACGTGATCGAAGAGATCGAGCCCCTCCAGGTTCCCGGTGAAGTGATGATAGGTCGTGCCCTCCTTGCGGATGACATCAAGGTCCTTCAGCATGGGTCCGCCATCGAAGACATCGACGGCATGAACGTGTTCGCGGCCTGCCGCCTTGCTGCCCGCCGCAAGCCAGGCGGTCGATAGTCCCATCCAGCTGCCGATCTCGACGATCGCGCCGTGGCCGTCGCCGTCACGCGCCAAACGATACAGCAGGTAGCCATCCACCGGAGTGAGCCATCCTTCGACATGCTGGAAGCGTTTCGCCAGTTGCAGGAATTCAGCGATCGTGGCGACGTCGGAAAAAAGACTGTTTGGCATTACCGTAATTTTTCGCGGTTCGCGTTCAACGGTGTGCGTGCCGGCAGTTTGAGCTGGCTTAACTGTCCGGTAAATGCGTGTTCGTCGTCGAGGCACCGTAAATCGAGGACGAATGCGCCGTCTCTGATGTGCCCGATCACCGGTACGGGCAGCGCGCGGAATGCCGTGGACAGCGCGTCCGCGGCGCCGCTTTTGCGTGTGGCGCGCGGAGTTATTGCGATGCCCGCGCTCGGCAGCGCGTCCACCGGCAGCGCGCCGCTGCCGATCTGGCTCGCGCAGGCGATGATGGTCGCAGCGGCATGTTCGGCGACGGCGGCCGCGACTGCGGGCAGTATGCGCCGCGCCTGCGCTTCGATGTCGGACTGCGCGCGCGTGAGCAGCCGCAATGTCGGCAGCTCGCGCACGAGGCGCTCCGGGTCCGCGTAGAGGCGCAATACCGCTTCGAGAGCAGCCAGCCGCACCTTGTCCACGCGCAACGCGCGCTTCATCGGATTTTTGCGGATCTTCGCGATCAAATCCGCGCGGCCCACGATCAGCCCGCATTGCGGCCCGCCGAGCAGCTTGTCGCCGCTGAAGGTGACGATATCGGCGCCGCCGGATATCGCTTCGCGCGGTGTCGGTTCGTGCGGCAGCCCGTAGTCTTCGAGGTTGATCAGCATGCCGCTGCCCAGATCGTTGATGAACGGGAGTTCCTGCCGGTGCGCGATCGCCGCGAGTTCAACTTCGGGCACGCTGGCGGTGAAGCCCTGGATGACGTAATTGCTGGCATGCACTTTCATGATTGCCGCGGTGCGCGCGCCGATGGCCTGCTCGTAATCGCGCGCATGCGTGCGGTTCGTGGTGCCTACTTCCTTGAGTTTGCAACCGGCGCGCGACATGATGTCGGGAATGCGAAATGCGCCGCCGATTTCGACGAGTTCGCCGCGCGAAACGATGACTTCCTTCTTCGGCGCAAGTGAATTCAATACCAGGTACACCGCCGCCGCGTTGTTGTTGACGACGACCGCGGCTGCTGCGCCGGTGAGTCGCTGCAGCCAGGCTTCGACATGGCTGTCGCGTTCGCCGCGCGCGCCGCCGCCGAGATCGAACTCGAGGTTCACCGCGCGCGTCATGGCTTCGGTTGCGGCCTGCGCCGCGGCCTGCGGATAGAGCGCGCGGCCGAGGTTAGTGTGCAGCACCGTGCCGGTGAGATTGAAAACCGGGCGCAACGACGGCCGCATCAGCGTCTGCAGGCTTGCTGCGCATTGCGCAACGAGCGCGTCTTCATCGCACGGCAGGGCGGCGGGATCCTGCGCGAGCTGCTCGCGATGCGCGGCAAGCGCCGCGCGCACGGCTTCGACTACGAGCGGGCGGCCGAATTTCGTGATGAGGTCGCCAACCGCGCCGCAATTGAGCAGCCGGTCGACCGATGGAATCGCGCGACGCGCGGTTGCGGCGGGATTCAGCATCGCGGCGGGTGTGCGCAATTCGGCGCGAAGAGAAAGGGATAGCGCGTATTCAAGTGTGGGCCATGCCGGGATGCATCAACGAATGGACTTGAGGCTGGGGGGGCAGTTTAGCGCAATTAACGTCGCCCATGTTATACTGAACTTTCCTTGCGCTGCCTGGCGCGAGCGGTCCGCATGCACAGCCCGTCACGGGCAGGCGAAAGTTTTCTCAGCGGTATCGGAACATGCTCTTGATCCCGATACACGCGCAACCCGGCAACATAAATTCAATCGTCAGGAGGATGCCATGATTCGACTGTTGGGAATTATTCTTGCGGCGCTCGCCGCCGCAGGGCCCGCGTACGCGGCGCAGGCCGCCTATCCGACGCGCACGATCCGCTTCATCTGCCCCTACAACGCGGGCGGCGGCGCGGATATTTTTGCGCGCTCCATCGCCCAGAAACTCACGGAATATCTGGGCGAGACGGTGTTGGTCGACAACCGCGCCGGCGCCAATGGCGGTATCGGCACGGAACTCGTCGCGAAAGCAACGCCCGACGGTTATACGCTCCTGGTGGGTAACAGCGGGCCGATGACGGTCAATCCCAATCTTTACAAATCGGTTCCCTACGATCCGGTCAAGGACTTCGCGCCGATCACCCAGGGCACGTTCTACTACTACGTGCTGGTCGTGTTGCCTTCGCTGCCGGTCAAGTCGCTTGACGACTTTGTCGCACTGCTCAAATCGAAGTCCGGGCAACTGACTTACGGCTCAACCGGCATCGGCGGCGGCAATCACCTCGCGGGCGAGTTGTTGACTCTCATGACCCACACCAAGGCGATACACGTTCCGTACACGGGCAGCGCCGTGGCGCTTACTTCGTTGCTGGGCGGACAGACGACGTTCATGTTCGACACGGTCGTGACCGCGGTGCCGCACATCAAAGCGGGCAGGCTCAGGGCTTTTGGGGTGACCGCGCTGAAGCGTTCCGATGCCCTGCCGGACGTGCCGACTATGGACCAACTGGGGTTGAAGGGCTACGAGATCACGCAGTGGCAGGCGGTACTCGCGCCCGCCGGCACGCCCAAACCGATAGTCGACAAGCTGTACCAGGCAGTTATAAAAGCGCTCAAATCACCGGACGTGATCGAACGGATCGGGCCGCGCGCCGGAAACGATCTGGTCGGCAATACCTCGGCGGAATTTGCCCAGGTTATCAAACGCGATCTTGCAAAGTACGCCAGGCTCATCAAGGAAACCGGCATCAAGCCACTCTGACCATATTTCGGCAGCGGAAGTTTGCAGAAAAAAAGTCGCGGGCCAGCCGCGGCCTTTTTTCGCATCGTGGCGACCGACAACTCGGCAGCGGCAATCCGGGCCGGGTTCCGTGCTTCAGGATTTTCGCGGCTCGCGCATGGTCACGAATTCTTCGGCGGCCGTCGGGTGTATGCCGATGGTCGCGTCGAACTGGGTTTTGGTTGCGCCGCACTTTATCGCGATCGCGATGCCCTGAATGATTTCTCCCGCGTCGGCGCCGATCATGTGCGCACCGACGACGCGGTTCGAGGCGCGGTCGACGACGAGTTTCATGAACATCTGCTCGCTGCTGCCGGACAGCGTGTGTTTGAGCGGACGAAAGCGCGCCGCATAGACGTCGATTTCGCCGTGCTGAGCGCGCGCGTTTTCCTCGCTCAAGCCCACCGTCGCGACATTCGGATCGGCAAATATCGCGGTCGGGATGTTGTCGTAATCGAGCGCGGTCGGGCGGTTATTGAAGAGCGTGTTGGCCACGGCCATGCCTTCAGCGGTGGCAACCGGGGTCAGATTGACGCGGTCGGTTACGTCGCCAATCGCATAAACCGACGGCGCCGCGCTTTGCGAATAGCGGTCGACCACGATGGCGCCTTTTTCGTCAAGCTTGATGCCGGCCGCTTCCAGTCCGAGATTGCGCGTGTTCGGCGTGCGGCCGGTGGCATACATGATGCAGTCGGTTTCCAGCGTGGCGCCATCGGCGAGCGTTGCCCGCATGCCGCCGCCGCTGCGTGCAATCGCGGTGATGTTCGTGTTAAGCCTGATCCCGACGCCTTTCTTCTGTACTTCCTCCGCCAATACACTGCCCAGTTCGCGGTCAAAGCTGCGCAGAATATTGGCGCCACGATAAACCAGCGTCGTCCCGGCACCCAAACCATTGAAGATCGATGCGAACTCAACCGCAATGTATCCACCGCCGACGACCACGACGCGCGCTGGCAGCTTGTCGAGGAAGAACGCCTCGTTCGAAGTGATCGCGAGTTCAGCGCCCGGAGTGGCAGGCTTCACCGGCCAGCCGCCGGTCGCCACCAGCACGTATCGTGCCGTGTGGCGCTTGCCACCCAGTTCGACCGTGTGCGCGTCGACGAGGGTTGCGCGCTTCTCAAGGATAGTGACCCCGGCACCCTCCAGCAGCCGGCGGTAGACGCCGTTCAGCCGCTGGATTTCCGCGTTCTTGTTCGCCACCAGCCGCGCCAGGTCGAATTCGCTGGCGGCGCGGGTCCAGCCGAACCCATTCGCGTGATGAAAATCTTCGCCAAAGTGCGCGGCATAGCTGTAGAGCTTCTTGGGGATGCAGCCGACGTTGACGCAGGTGCCGCCCAGATAGCGTTCTTCCGCGACCGCGACGCGCGCGCCGAAGCCGGCGGCGATGCGGCTGGCGCGCACGCCTCCGGAGCCGGCGCCTATGGTGAAAAGGTCAAAGTCGAAGCGCGGCATTGCGGATGGATTGCGGATTCAGGGATGCTGCGTGAATGCTACAACGGACAACGCGCGTTCCTCGCAGCGTCGACACGAGGATAACGAATTTCGATTGACGTGAGCCCGGCTGCCCGGCGGTCCTCAGCGGTCACATCCCCAAGGGGCCCCTGTTCCGCGCTTCGTCCCGCAGCCTCGACACCGGTATCACGAAAAATGTTTGATGTGAGCTCGGCTGCCTGGCGGGCCTCAGCGGTCACATCCCCAAGGGGCCCCTGTTCCGCGCTTCGGCCCGCTATTCCCACAACCGTTCCGGCAGCGGCAGACCGGCAAGATCATCCGCGGTGAGCGGCCGGTCCGGTGCGATGCCAAAGCGCTCAAGCACGGCAGCCAATTGGCGCGTGTGCTGGGCAGAATGCCAGGTCGAACGCTCGTAGAGCATATGTAAAGCCTGCATGCCGAAAAACGTTTTTACTTTTTGCTGGCACGATTTGTCGGCGAGACCATTCCACCATGTCTCGATGCGCGCGATCACGGTGTCCCCATAGCGCGCAATTTCCTCGCCGGTGGTGAACGTGCCGTCCGCGGGCGGAACATTGGCAAGTTGCGTCGCGTATTCGACCCCGTCGACTGCCGTTTCGAGATAGGCCTCGCCGATCCGAAACACGTGGTGGCCCATCAGGCGGATCGAGCGCGGGCGGTTATCGATGACAAGTTCGTCGAGCCGCTCGTCCGGCATCTGGCGCATGAGCCGTTGGGCGGCGCGCAGTACATTGAGCCACTTTCCGATCAATTGCTCGGGCGGTAGTGGCGTATGGCCGGTGCCCTGCAAACCGACGAACTCGGCGACGTCCTCGAGATTTTGACCGAACACGAATTGATCGCCGCGCGCAACCACCGGCACGTTGCGCACGCCGAACGCAAGCAGCTTTTCACGACCGCCGGGATCGTTGAATACGTCGATCGCGACGAACTCAATATTTCTTTTCGAAAGAAACTCTTTCGCTCGGAGGCAGCTGCTTCACCCAGGCTGGGTGAACAGCACGAACTTGTCAGCGATTGCGCCCATGTGTGCGTTTGAGGTGGTTGGTGGAGTGCCGAAGCCTACTACCTGCGGTGTCGATGCGTCAAGCGGGGCGGCCTGAGACCAACGGCGGCTCGCTCGCATTGAGCAGCGCGGGCGCGATGATATAATCGTCAGCGTTTGACGCAATCCTGTTGCAACAACCCGACGGACGGACAAGCAGATGAAGTTGATTGCCGCACCGACCAGCCCATACAGCCGCAAGGTGCGTATCGTGCTGGCGGAGAAACATATTGATTACGAATTTGTGGTGGACAATCCCGGGGACCCTTCGACGCGTGTGCCGGATTTTAATCCGCTCGGAAAAATACCCGTGCTCGTTCTCGATGATGAGATTACGCTCTTCGACTCGCGCGTGATCGCTGAATATCTCGACAGCGCAAGTCCCGTTGGACGCCTGATTCCCGATGACACGCGCCAACGCATCCAGGTGCGTCGCTGGGAAGCGCTCGCGGATGGCTGCACGGATGCTGCCGTTGCCATCGTCATGGAAAAACGCCGCCCTGCCGACAAGCAGAGCGCGGAGTGGATGGCGCGCCAGCACGGAAAAATCGACCGCGCGTTAAAAGCGATGGCCGACGAACTGGGCAGCCGCACGGGATGTACTGGCGAGCCGTATAATCTTGCCGACATTGCGGTGGGCTGCGCGCTTGGCTATCTGGATTTGCGCATGCCCGACCTGAACTGGCGCAAGCTCTATCCGAATCTTGGCAAGCTGTTCGACAAACTGTCCAAGCGCCCGTCGTTCAAGGACACGGAACCGCCCAAGAGCTAGCTCAGGCCTACTGAATTATTCCCCCGCCCAGACATACCCGGCTTTCGTAGATCACGACGGACTGGCCGGGCGTCACCGCCCATTGCGGTTCGGCGAAGTCGACGTCGCAACTACGCCCATCGACGCGTACTACGGTGCACGGAGCGTCTTTTTGACGGTAGCGTGTTTTCGCGCCGTATACCCAGTTGCAATGCGGGGGCGCGCCGCTGATCCAGTTCAGATCGATGCCGGTCAGGGTTGTTTTCAGCAAGGCGTCGTGATCGCGGCCCTGCACGACCAGCAGCCGGTTATTGGGAATGTCCTTCGCGGCAACGTACCATGCATCGCCGTCATTGCGGCGTTCGTCGTTCGCACGGCCGTGTTCATCGCCGGCGCTGCCGCGTCGCCGCCCGCCGATGCCGAGGCCCTGGCGCTGGCCGATCGTGTAAAACACGAGTCCCATGTGCCGGCCGACCATGTGTCCGTCCAGCGTCCAGATCTCGCCGGGATCCGTGGGCAGATAGCGATTCAGAAACTCCCGAAACGGCCGTTCGCCGATGAAGCAGATGCCGGTCGAATCTTTTTTGTCAGAATTGGGCAGGCCGCGTGCGCGCGCCAGCGCGCGCACATCGCGCTTGTAGAGGCTGCCGAGCGGGAACAGCGTTTTCGATAACTGTGCCTGGTTCAGACGGTGCAGAAAATAGCTCTGATCCTTGGTGCCGTCCTCCGCTTTAAGCAGTTGGAACAGGCCATCGACTTCGCGCACCTGTGCGTAATGGCCGGTCGCGATGCGCTGCGCGCCCATGCTTATCGCGTGCTCGAGAAACGAGCGAAACTTGATTTCGGCATTGCACAGCACGTCGGGGTTGGGCGTGCGGCCCGACTGATACTCACGCAGGAACTCGCTGAATACGCGCTCCTTGTATTCCACGGAAAAATTCACCGCCTCGATCTCGATGCCGATTTTATCCGCGACGGATACCGCGTCGATCAGGTCCTGGCGCGAACTGCAGTACTGCTCGTCGTCGTCGTCTTCCCAGTTTTTCATGAAGAGCCCGACGACCTCGTGACCCTGTTCCTTGAGCAACAGGGCGGCGACGGCCGAATCGACGCCGCCCGACATGCCCACGACTATGCGTTGCTTTGCCATATCAGTCAGGAGTTATAGTTGGTGACGCCGGGCGAGCGGTGCTTGCCATTGGGAATCCACCCCATACTGGTTGTCCCCGGAACTGCAAATTTTAGCGGCTATCCAATGCCACATGCGGCAACCGGGTTTACGCGGCGCCGGACGCAACGCACCGGGCTCGCCGCGGTCACGCGAAAAAAAGGCAGGGTCACCCCTGCCTTTTCTTGAGCACGAAGAAGTATTACTTCTTCATTTCGTCTTTCTTCTTCATTTCGTCTTTTTTCATTTCGTCTTTTTTCATGCCGTCTTTCTTCATTTCGTCTTTCTTCATTTCGTCTTTTTTGCCGTCTTTCATGGGTTGCGCGCCAGCGTGCGCCGCAGCGAACGCGCCAACCGAGGCAAATGCAAAAGCACCAGCGACCAAAGCAGCAAGCAGTTTTTTCAAGTGAGTCTCCTCTTATAAGTTAGTAAAGTCGGACAAAAACCAACATGGCCGCATGCAGGCCATGGCACCTTATACGCACGAGGTGCCTGATTGGTTGACCTAACTATATAACACGTTGTTTACATTTGTAAATCCATTTATGATGGAATCGGTCGCGCCGGCATGTCCGGTTCGCTCCCATCCTGGAGGTCGGCAATCCCGCATTTGCTCATGTCCCGTCGCCTTATCGCATTGGTGTGCTTTTCGCTGTTGATCCCGGTAGTTGCGGCAGCGCCGCATATTCCGCGTTCGGATGATGAAGTGCTGGAGCGCTTGCCGTCGAAGCCGAATGACCCGGCGATGCGCGAAATCAAGGACCTGCGCAGCGCCTTGACGCGCGATCCGCAGAACCTCGAACTGGCGATTCGGCTGGCGCGGCGCTACTTCGAACAGGCGTTGGCGCAAGGCGATCCGCGCTATGTGGGCTATGCGCAAGCCGCGCTCAAGCCCTGGTGGGACCTGCCCGAGCCGCCAACGCGGGTGTTGGTAATGCGCGCTACGTTCGTTCAATACCGGCACGATTTTTCGTCCGCGCTCACGGATCTTGCGCGGGCGCTGGAACGCGATCCTGCCGATACGCGGGCGTGGTCCCTGCGCGCAGTGATACATCTGGTGCAGGCGGATTACGCGGAATCGCGCAGCGATTGCGCGAAACTCGCGCCGCTCGTGGAGGAGTTGACGGCGATCGGGTGCGTGGCGTTCATCGACGGTCTCACCGGCCGCGCCCGCGCGAGCCACGATACGCTGAGCCGCGCGCTGGCGCGCGCCCGCGACGCGAGCCCCGCGCAAAAACTGTGGGTCCTGATCCGGCTCGCGGAACTGGCGTGGCGCCTAAACGACCCGCAACTCGCGGAGCAACATTTCAAGCGCGCGCTGGCGCTCGGCATCACCGACGGGTTTCTGCTTGCGGCGTATGCGGACTTTCTGCTCGATTACGGTCGCGCGCAGGAGGCCGTCACGTTGTTGAAGGATTGGACCCTGGCAGATCCGCTCCTCCTGCGTCTCGCGCTCGCGGAGCAGGCGGTCAACGCAAGAGCGGCGCGCGAGCATCAGGCGACGCTCGCCGATCGCTATGCTGCCGCGCGTTTGAGGGGCGATACCACGCACGAACAGGAAGAGTCACGCTTCAGTCTGCAGATGCTGAAGCAGCCGGCGGAAGCGTTGCGCCTGGCGCAGAATAATTGGCGGGTACAACGGGAGCCGCGCGATGCGCGAGTGCTGCTGGAGGCAGCGGTCGCATTGCGCCGGCCGAAGGCCGCACAGCCCGTGCTCGACTGGATGGCGCGGACGCATGTCGAAGACTGGTATCTGCAGCGCCTGGCCGCTCAACTTGCGGCGATGCACAAGGGCGGCGACTGATGCAATTGGCGCTGCTTCTGGTGTTGGCGCTGCTGGCCGGGGAAGCGGTCGCGCACAAGCCAAGCGACAGTTACCTGTCGATCGCCGTCGATGGCAACGCGGTGCGCGGCCAGTGGGACATCGCGCTGCGCGACCTCGATTTCGCGATCGGCATCGACAGCAATGGCGATGGCGAAATCACCTGGGGCGAGTTGCGGGCGCGGCATAACGAGATTGCCGCCTACGCGCTGGCGCGACTCACGGTTGCGCTCGACGGGGCCGCATGTCCACTGCGCGCCAACGGGCATCTGGTCGACCAGCATAGCGACGGTGCCTATGCGGTATTGCGCTTCGAGGCGCAATGCGCACGGGCGGGCCCTGCGCTTGACCTCGGCTACAACCTTTTTTTCGATCTCGATCCCCAGCACAAGGGCTTGCTGCGGCTCGAATACGCCGGCACGACGCGCACCGCGATTTTCAGTCCGGACGCCGCGCGTCAGAGCTTCGAATTGACACGGCCGAGCCGTTTGGCGCAGTTCATCGATTATGGCCGCGAGGGCGTGTGGCATATCTGGATCGGCTTCGACCACATCCTGTTCCTGCTGTCATTGCTGCTGCCCGCGGTGCTGCTGCAGTTGCGCAAAGGATGGCAGGCGGTCGAACGTTTCAAGCCCGCATTGTGGGACGTATTCAAAATCGTCACTGCGTTTACGGTTGCGCATTCGATCACGCTGAGCCTTGCCGCCCTCGGCGTAATTACATTGCCGACGCGGCTGACCGAATCGGCCATCGCGTTATCGGTCGTCCTTGCCGCGCTTAACAACCTCTTTCCGCTGTTCCAGCGGCGGCGCTGGATGGTCGCGTTCTCGTTCGGGCTGATACACGGCTTCGGATTCGCCAGTGTGCTCGCCGACCTCGGCCTGCCGCGGGACGCATTGCTGCTGGCGCTGGTCGGCTTCAACCTCGGCGTCGAAGCGGGGCAGCTCGCAATCGTCAGTGTATTTCTGCCCGCTGCTTACTGGCTGCGGCGAACTGCACTCTACCAGCGGGTCGTGTTCCTCGGCGGGTCCGCGTGCATATGCGTGCTTGCGACGATCTGGTTTATCGAACGCACGTTTAACCTGAAATTGCTGGTGTTTTGATGGCATAATTAACCGGCTGGGCATATTTTCCCTGGCTGATTACGCTGAAAAAATGTCTGACCCGCACGATGATCAGGATCGAGTCGCCCGCCGGGATGCGCCGTCGGCGCTCGCGCCTGCGCTTATGTTTTCGCTCGCAGTGCACGCAGCCGCCGGCGGCAT
>JAYWDM010000395.1:0-4334 GCA_043779885.1 Betaproteobacteria bacterium
CAGGCATTCCGGCAGGGACTGCGCGACCTCGGGTGGATCGAGGGAAAGAACATCAGCATTGACTACCGATATGCGGAGGGCAGAAACGATCGCCTCGCCGACTTTGCGGATGATCTCGTCCGTTCAAAGGTCGACGTCATTGTCACATCCGTTACTCCCGATGCGGCGGCGGCTAAAAAGGCAACCGGGACAATTCCTATTGTGATGGCATCCGCAGGAGATCCCATTGCCAGCGGGTTTGTCGGCAGCCTGGCGCGACCCGGCGGAAACATCACGGGGTTGTCGCAGATGGCCCCGGAGCTGGCCGGAAAACGGCTGGAGATGCTCAAGGAAATCGTTCCCAGGCTTTCCCGCGTAGCCGTGCTTTGGAATCCGGAGGACCAGATGTCCGCAATCAATTGGAAGGAAATCCAGTTGCCGGCGCGGAAACTTGGAGTCCAGCTTCATTCAATGGAAGCGCGAAGCCTAAAAGCACTCGACAAACTGTTCGACGACGCGGCCAAGGCACACATCGGTGCGCTTGTCATCATGCCAAATTCGGTATTCGTGATGAATCTCAAACGCATCGCCGACCTTGCGGCGAAGCATCGCCTGCCGTCGATATTTCACATAACCGAATTCGCGAACGCCGGCGGTCTTATCGCCTATGGGCCGGACCGTGCCGACTTGTTCCGGCGCGCCGCCGCTTATGTCGACAAGATCCTGAAAGGCGCAAAGCCGGGAGACCTTCCTATCGAGCAGCCGATCAAATTTGAACTCGTGCTCAATTTAAAAACCGCCAAAGCGCTCGGCATCAAGTTTCCCAACTCTATCCTCGTGCGCGCCGACAAGGTGATCGAGTAATGCGCGAAACCGGACATGGGCATGCCGGTTCGCGTCGCCGCGTTGGAACGGACATGCAGTGCCGCTCAACGCGGCGCGACTTTTTGCCCGACGATGAGGTGATGAAATGAACAAGCGGCGCAAACTGCTGTTGGCTCTCGGCGCGACCGCGCTCGGCTCACCGCTCACCCTTCACGCCCAGCCCGCAACTAAAGTCTGGCGCGTCGGTTTTCTCGGATACAGAAGTCGGCCGGATTCTCTCGACTCTTCCTTCTACGGTGCGTTTCCGCGAGGAATGCGCGAACTCGGTTATATCGAGGGAAAAAACCTCACGATCGAATGGCGCTTTGCCGACGGCAAGGCTGACCGGCTTCCCGCCCTCGCGGCGGAATTGGTGCAAATCAAGGTGGATCTCATCGTAGCGACCGGGCCGGTAGTTACCAGTGCGGCACAGAAGGTAACCACCACGATGCCTATCGTCATGGTAAACGCCGGTGATCCGGTCGGCCAGGGCTTCGTCAAAAGCCTCGCGCAACCCGGCGGCAACATCACCGGGCTATCGAATATGGTTGGCGAACTCCCTCCCAAGCATTTGGAGATGCTGCGTAGCATGGTGCCGAAGCTCTCGCGTGTCGCTTTTTTGGTAAATCCAAATGTCACTGTTGGCGGCGCGCTTCAACGCTTGCAACCCGCAGCCCAGAAAACCGGCATAACGATCCTGCCGTTTGAAGCGCGAACGCCGCAGGAGATTGACCGCGCATTTTCCGGAATGTACAAAAAAAACGCCGGGGCCGTCATCGTGCTGCAAGACGCGGTTTTCATCCAGCAAAACCGCCAGATCGCGGAACTGGCGACGAAACACCGGCTGCCGTCGATTTCGGGGAATCGGGAATTCGTGGAAGCGGGCGGCCTGATGGGTTACGGATCGAACTTGGCCGACGGTTACCACCGCGCCGCGACTTATGTGGACAAGATTTTGAAGGGCGCCAAGCCTGCAGACATTCCGGTCGAGCAGCCCACGATATTCGAATTGTTCATCAATGGTAAAACCGCCAAAACATTGGGCCTCAAGATTCCGCAGTCGCTGTTGATAAGCGCCAACAAGGTGATCGAGTGAACGGTGAAAAGTAACAGCACTGCTCGCCTCACACCAAACGTCTCACGCACGAACACCATCCTCGCCCGCGAATTTGCGTAGAATGTTTACGCGCCGCCGGCTGCGGCGATCGCAACCATCGCGCTGTGCGGCGAGGACGCGACCATCGATGACGGCGTAAAACCGACCAACGATCTGCCGAATCCCTATCAAACCACCGCGCCGTGGGGAAAACCGGCAGACGGCCGGAAATGGGGCGCATTGAATGGTGTGGCGATCGACAACGACGGCGTGTCGGTGTGGGTCGCCGACCGCTGCGGCGCGAACCCCGACGTGCCGCCCGGCGCCTCTCCGGTCGCGTACGACAGTTGCGCCGGCTCGAAGCTCGCACCCGTGATGAAGTTCGATCCCGCCGGCAATCTGCTCACGAGCTTCGGCGCCGGACTCTTCATTTTTCCGCACAAGATTTGCGTCGACCGCGCCGGCAACGTGTGGGTGGCCGACGCGCGTGGCATCAACGAGCGCGAACGCAAGCTCTACCCTGAAGACGCCGCGAAGGGCCACACCGTCGTCAAATTCAGCCCCGAGGGCAAAGTGCTGCTCACCCTCGGCAAGCCGGGCACGGCCGGCGATCCGCCCTTGGCTCTGACCGAGCCGACCAGCGTCGTCGTCGCGCCCAACGGCGACATCTTCATCGCCGAGGGACACAGCGGGCAGCAACCCTCCGCGCCGCCCACGACGGTTGCGCGAATTTCGAAATTCACCAAAGACGGCAAAGTCCTTTATCGCATTCCCGACCCGCTCGAAATGAAAACCACCAGCGCTGCGGAAGGCGTCGCGGTTGACGCGCAAGGCAATGTCTACGGCGGCGTACTCGGCCTCGCACCGGTCTGTCCACAAGCGTCCTGAGTAGAACCTTATCACGCTCTCGTCGACCGCATGAAACGCGCTCATCGACAAAGCGAACATTCGGCAGCTGTGAACCGCGCATGCGCGCGGCCATCGGGAGTAAAATAGGCCGCATGAACGATGCGGACATTAAACGCTGGTCCGACACTTGGGCAGCCGCCGGCCCGGCGCTGGACGCGTTGCGCCGGCGTGAACTCCAGGCGATGACCGACGATGACGTCCGGCGCGCCATCGCGGACATTTTCTCGGGCGCTTTGCCGGCCGACTTGCCGCCGCGGACAACGTCCGGGCTGGTCGAACAGCAGCGCCTGTTCGCGAACCTTCGCCGGCGCGCATGAACGCGCTGCTGGCGACGGCAGCGGAAATCCAGAACTTCCTCCAGCAAGCGGGCGAACGGTTCTGCTTTATCGGCGGAATCGCGCTTCAGCGATGGGGCGAACCCCGGCTGACGCGCGATGTGGATCTTACGCTGCTATGCCCGTACGGCGCGGAGGAGCCCGTGGTGGAACGCCTGCTTGCCGGTTTTTCCCCGCGCATGCCGGAGGCGCGCGCGTTCGCGCTGGAGCACCGCGTGTTGCTGCTGCGCGGAAGCTCGGGCGTTCCAATTGATATTGCATTGGGCGCAATTCCGTTTGAAGAGCGCTGCGTAGACCGGGCGAGCGAGTTTGATTTCGGTGACGTCCGCCTCCTGATTTGTTCAGCCGAGGACCTCGTTGTCCTCAAGGCATTCGCCGGACGCGAACGCGACTGGGCTGACATCGAGTCGGTCGCGATTCGGCAGTCCCAGCGATTCGACTGGCCCCTCGTCTTCACGGAACTGGCGCCACTGGTCGAATTGCGCGGCGGCGCCGAGACGACGGCGCGGCTGCGCGGCCTTCGGGACGCATAGCGAAGAGCCCTCGATTCGTCGGGGGCAAATACCTGTCCAGATGGGCATAATAGGTTTTGCGGATTGAGAAGGGGCAAATTGAATACACGTCGCAAACTGCTGTTGGCTCTCGGCGCGACCGCGCTCGCCTCACCCCTCACGCCTCACGCCCAACCCCAGACCAAAGTCTGGCGTGTCGGTTTTCTGTCAACGCAGGTTCGCCCGGACTCTCTCGACACCGACAACATTGGCGCACTCCTCCGGGGCATGCGCGAACTCGGCTATGTCGAGGGCAAAAACCTCACGATCGAGTGGCGCTTTGCCGGCGGAAAATACGAGCGCCTGCCGGACTTGGCGGCGGAATTGATGCAACTGAAAGTTGACGCCATCGTGGTAACCGGCGGTCCGGCCACCAAAGCGGCGCAGAAAGCAACGGCGACAATTCCCATCGTCATGGTGAACAACAACAACCCGGTCGGCGATGGCTTCGTTGCCAGCCTGGCGCACCCCGGAGGCAATACCACCGGGCTTACGACCATGGCGGGTGAACTCAACCCCAAGCACCTCGAGATGCTGCGTGGCATGGTGCCCAAGCTCTCGCGCGTGGCTTTCCTGGCGAATCCCGCCAACCCGGCCTAC